>NBLL01000077.1 GCA_002084355.1 Bacteroidetes bacterium 4572_128
ATTAATGCCGACCCAAAAAATGCAGAAATTATTAAACCAATTCTTAGGGGTAGAGATATTAAAAAATATTCTTACAAATTTGCTAATTTATGGATAATTATTGCTAAATATAAATCACATGAATATTTAGAACAAAAATATCCATCAATATATAAGCATTTATTTTTTTACAAAAAAAAATTAGAACAAAGAGGACAATGTAAAAATAAAAATGGAAAAGGACAACATCATTGGTTAGAACTTGATAATAATCCAACTAATAAATATCTAAATCTTTTTGAAAAAGAAAAAATTATTTATTCTAATATGGCTCAAGAATTTGAAGCTTACTACGACAATAATAATTTTTTTGTAAATCAAAAATGTTTTATTATTACAGGAAAAAATTTAAAATATTTGTTATGAAATGTCTAAAATTTTTGTTGAAAATTTACCAATTCCAGAAATTACAAATTTAGATTTTGAAAAAAAAATTGATTTATTTGTAGGAAAAATTATTTTTTTAAATGAGAATTTAGAAAAAGAAAAGAATAATTTTCTCTTAAATTTATCTGAAGAATTTGATAATTTAAAATTTACGAGGAAAATTATACCAATTAAATGATGAGGAAATTGAAATTATTGAAAATAATATTTAAAAATGTTTTTTCAAACATTTGAGGTTAAAAAAAAAACCTCCAATGTTGTATTTTTTAAAATGTTAAAATTTTGGGTGATTTTTGAAAAATTTTTTTTTTATTATTATAATAATATGTGCGGTGAAAACACCGCACTGCGCAGGGTCTTTTATAGTTATTTTCATACGGCAAAGGTAATCATTTTTTATGATAAAAAAATTTTTTTACATTTTTTTTAATTAAAAATAACCTTCATTTTTTCACACAAAAGCACGTTGCAAATTTCACAATTCAGCGTATTTTTTTCATTTATTTAAAACAACAAAATAAGCGATATTATTTATTAAATATATTTATATATAAAAGATAAGAAAGCGTTAAAAATTGCCGTAAAAACGCACACACAGGCAAATAAATATTATTTATAAAGTGTTATTTACATATATGAAAATTTAAAAATTGTTTTTTTTCGCTTAATTGAATAGGAATAACTATTCTATTTAAAGTATAAATAATAAGGTGTAGGTCGTAAAAAATGTGTTTATTTTTTCATTAAAAATAAACCAGAAAAATCGTGAAATTCCAACATATTTTTTTGAAAAAATTGTGATAAAATTTGGTAATTCAAAAAATTATATTACCTTTGCATTTAAATTATTTTAAATGAAGAAGACGGAGAGGTTTATCAATTACCATTTTTTAATAGTAACAGACAAGATTTTTGATATAGATTTATTTATTTTGCAAAAAATAGAAAGGAATGTATCACAAAACAATCTTTGTTATGAGTATGGGATTACAAAAAGAATATTGAAAAGCAAACTCAAGAAACTTCAAGATTATGGTTACATAAAGATAAAGAAAAATACTAGTATGCGTTTACATACGAGTAAGGCAAAAAAACTTTTGCATTTTTTTTTTAATGAAAATAGAAAAGATATTTAATTTTTCTTTTGCAACGAACCAACAATATTTAAAAGAAAAAATGAATTTAACTTTTAATGATGTTTTTAATAACTTTGAAAATAAAAGCGTTTACAATACTTATGAAAGTTACAGGTTAGTAGTTTTGCAATGGTATAATGAATTTTCCGATAAAGAAAAATCGCTTTCGTTTTTAGAAAACTTTACTGAATATATAGATGAATACCAGCGAAGGAATAATTTTATTATTAGAAAAAACCTATAATAAAAATAAGTTTATTAAATATTTAGAATATGCAATGATAAGACATAACCAAAATGTATTAAGAGATGAGCAAACAAAAGATGTTTCCAAATACTTTTTAATAAGGTTTACTTTGAATGATGGCAAAGATGCATATTGTTTTAATTTAAAAGACGTAATGACGCACCACCGCAAATGGTTTTATGATAAAAAAGGGAAATTTAATTATAAAACATTGGAGAATTTTTATATAATAGTGGGAGACTACTATACCAGTAGGATATCTAAAAAATTACCTTGTCCAACATTAGAAGCAGAAAGCGTTAAAATAGAAAATGATTATATGATAAAAACTTTTCAAAATGATTATTTATATTTAATTAATCAAATGAGAAATTTTGCAAGGAATAAATATATTACAAGGTTGGAGTATTATTAATATAAATGTTGAATAAAATTTGTTTTATAAAAAAATTTCACTATCTGCGCTTGTGTGGTGTTTTCACCGCACATTGTTAAATTAAAATATTAAAATTTTGGACGAATTTTGAAAAAAAATTTTTTTAACATTGGAGGTTTCTTTTTTAACCTCCGATGTTTGAATGTTGTATTTTTTAAAATGTTAAAATTTTGGGTGATTTTTGAAAAAAATTTTTTTTTTGAGATTAAAAAATGTTAAAATTTTGGGCGTTTTTTGAAAAAAAAATTTTTTATTTTGAAATTATAAAAATATTAAAATTTTGGTCATTTTTTGAAAAAAAAATTTTTTTTGAGATTAAAAAATATTAAAATTTTGGACGATTTTTGAAAAAAATTTTTTAATTCCAAGTTTAAAAAACTTGGAATTTATTTTTTATAAATTTTCTATTTCTTTAACTTTTAAATTAGTAATTTCAGCAATTATTTCCATTGGAATATTTTTTTATTCCTTCCTCTCTTCCTTGTTTTAAACCTTTTTCAATTGCACTTTCCCAAATATTCCTATCAACAGCAAGTCTTTCCAAATAACTTTTGTAATTGTCTTGTTCTTCTTTTGGCATGTGCAAAATTTTTAAATTTTTTTCTACCTCATCAATGTGTTTAGATTTGCTTCCTTCCATTACATTATCATTTTTGAACCAATATATCCATTCATCTATTGTTTCCTTTACTACATCTTGGTATTTGTCAATTTGTATTAAATAATATTCCGGATAAATGGATATTTTGTTGAAGTTCGTATTTTTTAATAGCTTCATTTTTCCAACAATTTCACTGTCTTTATGTATCTCCTCCCCGGTTGTTTTTCCAATAAAATGTGTTTTTCCGTGATACAAATAATCTTCACCTATTCCGAGATTAAAATAAACAATGCTCACAGAAATTACCTTAGCTATTTTGCGATAGCTGTCTCCGGCTCTGATACTTAGGGCAATGTGTTTTGATGTTCCATAAAGTACACGATACAAATAATCTGATTCATAAGCCTGCTGTATTTCAATAATTATATTGCGACCTTCGGAGTCTTCTATCAAGACATCCACACGGTTAAATTTATCTTCCGGATAAGTTTTATTACTCTCCGAGTCCAAAATACTTTTTACAGTAATATTTTTTTCACCCAATAAAGCACACAAAAATCCTTCGGCAATGTAATAATTAGATGGATCCTTCAACATATATTTCATTGCCCAATCAAAACGTATTAATCTTTTTTCCTTTGACATATTTTAATCTTTTGAAAAAAATTTTTTTTTTATTTTGAAAATATAAAAATATTAAAATTTTGGACGAATTTTGAAAAAAAAATTTTTTAAACATTGGTATTATTTTTAAACCAATGTTTCGACATCAAACATTGGTTTAAAAATAATACCAATGTTGTATTTTTTAAAATGTTAAAATTTTGGACGATTTTTGAAAAAAATTTTTTTCAATTCTAAAATGACTTTATGTTTATTAATCAATAAACAAGTTGTATTCAGAATTTTTTGTTTCCCAATTTCTTAAAGATTTACAAAGTTTTGTTATTTTAAAATCTTCATATCTGTAAGCTATAATTAATTGATCTTCAATCTCTGTTCCTGAAATATTTTTATTTGAAATTGCTTTTTTTAAAGATAAAGCAAAAATATTCAAAATATCATGCCCATTACAAAATTCTGTTATTTCGTAGTTTTCTTTGCATATTTTTTCTAATTCTAATTTTAAATGTGGATTATTTTCAAATAATCTTATAATATTTGATTTATTTTCGATTATTTTTATCATCTTTTTATTATCAATATTTAGACTTTCTTTGTCTATAAATTTTGAATAATCTATAAAATTTGGCTTATTATCTTTTTTGAATTTTCTGAAAATTAATTTTAAATTTTGGATTTTATTTAAATAACGAATACAGGCAATTTGTTTTGATAAATTAAAAATATGCTCTTTAAAATTTTTATTTTTTTAAGTTTGTTTTGGTCAACATGAAAATTAAAAACTCCATTCCATGCCTGCGAATTAATTGTCATCATTTCTATGTCATGACCGTCTGTAATAAAAATATTATCAAAAATTATTTTTTCATTTTCAATTCTACGAAAATCAGCATCAATAATTCCTATAAAACCTTTATCATTATTTTTGTTTATTTTCTTAATTACTTCTAAGAGATTAGAAAATCCATCAGTTTTAAAGAAAGATGTGTTTTTTGAAAAAAATTTTTTAAAAAATAACTCATCTGCTTTTGCTTCAACAGCAACACCTACAGCATTATTTTTTCTTGAATTTTTCCACAATTTTATTTCACCATAAATATAATTTTTGTCTATATATTTTCTCATAGTTTATTGTTGTTTTTGTAGTTCAACAGTTAAATTCCAGTTTCCATCAATAATTGACGGCGAATGAGTTGCTATAAGAATATCAAAATTACGAATTTTAACAATTTCAGACATGTCATTAAGAAAATCTTTTTGCCAAGCAATGTGTAAGGATATCTCTGGTTCATCAATAAGAACAAGAGAGGTTTCCGGCACTCTAAAAAGAAGTTCGTAAAACATAACAATTTCATGTTGTTCACCTGATGATAAGTCTGTTACTTCTAAGGGTTTTTCATTAGCATTCTTAAAAACAAATCCTTTTCTTGGATGAATTGATATTTGTTTATAAGAAAACCTTTTATTATTTAGTATGTCAAGAAAAATATTTAACTTTGCATATAGTTCATCAAATATTTTCAATTTTTCCTTCATATCATGAATATTGACAGATAAAACAGCATGAGTCAATGTGTCAATATCATCTGGAATATTAAATTTTTCCTCTATTGCATCTTCAAATAAACCGACAGATTTAAATTCATTTCTACTTTTTTCTAACTTTTTATTTTCTTTTTTTAGCTCTTGAATATTAGTAATAATTGTTTCTATTTTTTTATTCATCAAACGTTTTCCGAGTGAAAGTTCTAATTTTTCTGAAAGTCTGGAATATTCATTATGTTTTTCTTGAATTATTCGAGATAAATCTTCTGAATAATTTTTTACAGTATCAATTTTAAAATTTGATTGTTGTCTTCGGATATTCATAGAACTATGAGAAGATATATTTCTTCTATAATAAGGATTAAACTTTATTAACCTTTGTGTTTCTATAAAATATAATTTTAGTTGTCTTATTAATTTTTCTAATTCTTTGATATTTTTAATTTTTACTGCTCTTTTTAATGATTCTGTTGGTAACATATCAGAAAATCTATTATCTTTGGGAATACGAAGATCATTTTTATTATCTTTATATTTACTTAAATCAAATGTATATTCTTTTTTTCCTTTCTTATCGAAAAAATAAATAAAAAATTTTGATTTTTCATTAGATAGTTTAAAAAAAGAATTGTCATTGTAATGAATGTTAAGTTCTTCAAATGGTTTTTTTACTAATTGACTAAACTTTGAATTAAAAAAACAATCTAAAATCTTAAAAAACATTGTTTTTCCAATACCATTTATTCCATAAATTATTGTAATATGATTTTCCAAATTTAATGATATATCATGGTCGAACATACCAAAAAGTCCTTTTATATTTATTTCTTTTATTCTCATAGAGATTATTTTAATAATTAAAAAATGTAAAAGTAAAAAAATATTTATAAAAGAATATTTTTTTATAAATATTTTTTTTAATTATAAAAAATCATTAAAATTTTGGTGTTTTTTCCTGCGCTTGTGCGGTGTTTTCACCTCACATTGTTAAATTAAAATATTAAAATTTTGGGCGAATTTTGAAAAAAAATTTTTTTAACATTGGAGGTTTCTTTTTTAACACCGATGTTTGATGTCGAAACATTGGTGTTAAAAAAAAACCTCCAATGTTGTATTTTTTAAAATGTTAAAATTTTGGACGATTTTTGAAAAAAAGTTTTTTTAACATTGTTTCTGCATCAAACATTGGAGGTTAAAAAAGAAACCTCCAATGTTGTATTTTTTAAAATGTTAAAATTTTGGACGATTTTTGAAAAAAAGTTTTTTTAACATTGGTATTCTTTTTTAACACCGATGTTTGATGTCGAAACATTGGTGTTAAAAAAGAATACCAATGTTGTATTTTTTAAAATGTTAAAATTTTGGACGATTTTTGAAAAAAAATTTTTAAAATTTAGAAATTAAAAACATTAAAATTTTGGGCGATTTTTGAAAAAAAATTTTTTTTATCTTGAAATTAAAAAATGTTAAAATTTTCACGAATTTTGAAAAAATTTTTTAATTTCAAAATAAAAAACATTAAAATTTTGGGCGTTTTTTGAAAAAATTTTTTTTGATAATTGCTTATGAATGTTAATTTATTTTTGCTTTTAAAGTTGCATATTATGAAAAAGTTTGCATTTTATAAAAAAATTATTTTTTTTTGAATTTTATTAAAATTAATATTATTTTTAATAAAATTTTTTTATGAAAAAAACTGATTTTTTAGTAATTGGTTCAGGACTTGCGGGTTTAAGTTTTGCTTTGAAAGTTGCAGATTATGGAAAGGTTTGCATAGTTACAAAAACAAATTTAGAGGAAACGAATACCTCTTATGCACAAGGCGGTATCGCAGCTGTAACTTACGAGAAAGATTCTTACGAAAAACATATAAAAGATACTTTAATTGCAGGTGATGGAATTTGTGATGAAGAAGTTGTAAAAATGGTGGTTTCTGAAGCACCGGAGCAAATCAAAGAGCTTTTAAAATGGGGAGCAAAATTTGATAAAAAATCTGACGGAGCTTTTGATTTAGCTAAGGAAGGAGGACATTCTGAGCATAGGATTTTACACCATAAAGATAATACTGGTTTTGAAATTCAAAGGGCTTTAAACGAGAAAGTAAAATATCATAAAAATATCGAAATCCTTGAAAATCACTTTGCTATAGATTTAATTACTCAGCATCATTTAGGTTCTAAAATAAAAAGAAATAATAAAAATATTGAATGTTATGGAAGTTATATTTTGAATATTTCTAATAATAAAATAAAAACTGTACTTGCAAAAACTACTTTAATTGCAACAGGAGGAATAGGAAATATTTATGCCACAACAACAAATCCAATCATTTCTACCGGAGATGGAATTGCTATGGTTTATCGTGCAAAAGGTTTGATTGAAAATATGGAATTTGTACAATTTCATCCTACTTCTTTGTATAATTCTAATGAACGTCCTTCTTTTTTAATTACCGAAGCAATGCGTGGTTCCGGAGCCATTTTAAAAACTAAAAAAGGAAATGTTTTTATGAAAAAATATGACAAAAGAGGTTCACTTGCTCCTCGTGATATTGTTGCTCGTGCGATAGATAATGAGATGAAAAAATTGGGAGATTCTTTTGTTTATCTTGATGCAAGACACATAGATTTAAAAGAATTAAAATCTCATTTTCCGAATATTTATAAAAAATGTATGGAAATTGGGATAGACATAAAGAAAGAAATGATACCTGTTATTCCGGCTGCTCATTATCTTTGCGGAGGAATAAAAGTGGATAAATCGGCAAAAACTTCTATAAAATATTTATATGCAGCGGGAGAAACTGCACATACTGGACTTCACGGAGCCAACAGATTAGCTTCAAATTCTTTAATAGAAGCGATAGTTTATGCTGATAAAGCTGTAAAAAGTGCTTTAAAAGATTTTATGGAAAATGATTTTAATACAAAAATTCCAAAATGGAATGATAAATCCACTTCAAATAATGAGGAAATGATTTTAATTACTCAAAATTTTAAGGAATTACAGCAAATTATGAGTAATTATGTTGGAATAGTACGTTCTGATTTGAGGCTAAAAAGAGCACTTGTTCGTTTGGAAATTATTTATAAAGAGACAGAAAATTTATTTAAAAAATCTAAAATTCATAAAAGAATTTGTCAGCTGAGAAATGCGATAAATGTTTCTTATTTGATTATAAAAATGGCAGGAATGAGAAAAGAAAGTATAGGATTACATTATACAATTAACCATAAAAAAAAATAAATCATCTATTTTTTAATGAGGAATGAGGAATTAATAATGAGAAATGTGAATGATTTTATTTTTAATAAAAAAAATTTTTTTTAAAAAAACGGCAATTTTTTATGATTTTATTTTTAATAAAAAAAATTTTTTGAAAAAATGCCAAAATTTTAACAATTTTAAAAAAATCGTAAAACAAAATGTTTTAAACAAATATTGGTGTTAAAAAAACTCCAATGTTAAAATTTTTTCTCAAAAAAATGCCAAAATTTTAATGATTTTAAATTATAAAAAAAAAAATTTTCGAAAATCGTCCAAAATTTTAATGTTTTTTAAAATTTGAAATTAAAAAAATTTTTCTCAAAAAAATGCCAAAATTTTAATGATTTTAAATTATAAAAAAAAATTTTTTCGAAAATCATCCAAAATTTTAATGTTTTTTAAAATTTGAAATTAAAAAATTTTTTCTCAAAAAAATGCTAAAATTTTAATGTTTTTAAATTTTCAAAAAAATACTAAAATTTTTATATTTTTATATTATTAAAAATTTCTTTTTCAAAAAAATGCCAAAATTTTAATGTTTTTAAATTATTAAAAAAATAATTTTTTTTCAAAAATTTGTTAATCTATAAAAGTCAATCACTCCTTTTTGTTTTATATCACGATAACTTGAATTTGGTATCTCATGAATAAGATATTCTCCACTTGCATTATCAGAATAAATGTTTACAACTAATGTAAATGTTACTCTTGTCCCTTCTGAAAATCCAGAACCATCATTCCCTAATTTTAGGTCACCTTCAAAATATATACTCAAAGCATCTGGAGCATTAGGATTATCTATTTTTTTTCCTAATAGATCAAACCGTCCCCAAAGTGTAAGTTCATCAAATTTTCCAATGCAATGATACTTTCCATTATTAAGCTCCATTATTGTACATACGACAGAAGATTTTTTGTTAAAAGTTGTATTGACTGCATTTCCTTTCAATTCTAAATTTAATTTATCATTACAGCTAACAAAAACTAAAAGTAGTATTGACACAATCAAATAATTGATAATATTAACATTAAATTGTTTTTTCATGTTTTATCTTTTTAATTCAAAATTATACCGTCCATCGTAAACGATGATGCATAAGAATAAAAATTTTTTACAAATTTATATTCTTTTTCAAAAAATGCCCAAAATTTTAATAATTTTTCAAATTATAAAAAAAAAATTTTTCAAAATTCGTCCAAAAATTTTAATAAATTTTAAAAAATCGTAAAACAAACATTGGTATTCAAAAATATACCTCCAAAGTTAAAATTTTTTTTAAAAAATCGTTAAAACAAACATTGGTATTCAAAAAAAACCTCCAATGTTAAATTTTTTTTTTTTCAAAAATCGTCCAAAATTTTAATATTTTAAAAATTACAATCTTTTTTTATTAAAATTAACACTGAAAGAAAAATGATTTGAAGCACCAGCAACATGATAAATTGCTCTGGCATAAGAAAATTGAAATCTTGAAATTCTCACTCCAAAACCAAAAGATATTCCAGTCATTCCAGATTTTGTTTCTAATTTTAATTCTTCCCTTCTTTGATAATTATAACCCGCTGAAATAAAAAAATTGTCCGAAGGTAAAAATTCTATACCTAAAATAAAATGACGTAAAATTTTATCACCGGAATCTTCCCACCAAATTTCTTCATCTTTTTCTGTTTTTTCTTCGAAAAAATTATCTTTATTTTTTTCATTTGGATTTTTATAAGTCATATCTAATTTATTTAAATGATGAAATAAGAATGAAAAACGAAATGGTGCTTTTTCTAATTTTTTTGTAATTCCAATTTGTATATCAAAAGGTAAATCCTCATAATGTGATGAATAATAAGGTTTTATCTGTGTTCCTATATTTTTCAAAACAAAACTTGCAGTAAATAATTTTTTAATATTATTGTATGTAATTCCAAAATCTGAACTTATTCCATAAGACATATAATTTTCTAAAACAGAATAAATAGGTTTTAAATTTACTCCAACAGTAAATAAACTATCTAAAATTTCTCTAGAATAAAACAAATTAAAAGCATATTCTGAAGATGAAAATTTTTTTGTTTTTTGTCCATTCTCGTTTGCACCTTGAAAATCGCCATAATTAATATGGTGAATTCCAAAAGCAAAATTTCCTATGCTATCAAATTTCTGAGCATAAGCGACGTAATAATAATTAATATCTGCAAAATAATTTACATAATTTAAAACTATATGTTTATCCATTTCAGCATTTAATAATGCTGGATTATGAAAAACAAAATTCAAATCATTGTCTTTTATAGAAATTTGATTGCCGCCTAAAGAAGCAACACGTGCTGAATTTGTTAAGTTTAAAAATTCGTAAGTATTATCTCCGCCAATCTGCGAAAAACTAAAAACGCCTTTTATTAAAAAAATTAAAATAAATAAAACTTTTTTTAAATTATTCATTATTAAAATTATAAATTTTTTAATTTTTTAAACGATAAAAAATATAAAATATTATTTTTTTAATTTTTTTATTAAGAAAGTGATTTTTGGACAAGATGAAATTATAAAAGAAGTTTTAATTTCTATTTTTAGTAATGGACATTGTTTATTAGTAGGAGTTCCGGGTTTAGCAAAAACATTGTTAATCAATACATTAGCAAAAACTCTTGGCTTGAATTATAATAGGATACAATTTACTCCGGATTTAATGCCGTCTGATATAATTGGAAGCGAAATTTTAGATGAGAAAAAACAATTTCAATTTATTAAAGGTCCATTATTTTCAAATATTATACTTGCAGATGAAATTAACAGAACACCGCCAAAAACTCAATCTGCTCTTTTGGAAGCTATGCAAGAACATTCTGTAACAACAGCTGGAAAACATTATAAATTAAATGAACCTTTTTTCGTTCTTGCAACACAAAATCCTATAGAACAAGAAGGAACTTATCCTCTTCCAGAAGCTCAATTGGACCGTTTTATGTTTAATATTTATCTTGATTATCCTCTTTTTGAAGACGAAATAACCATAGTAAAAAATACAACTTCCCAGAGAAAAATAGAATTAAAAAAAATTATTTCCGCAGAAGAAATAATTTTTTATCAAAATTTAATTCAACGTATTCCTATAAATGATAATGTTTTGCGTTACGCTGTTGAACTTGCAAGTAAAACAAGACCAAATACAAAACTCGGGCATAATTTTGCAAATAAATATTTGAGCTGGGGGGCAGGACCTCGTGCATCTCAATATCTTGTAATCGCAGCGAAAACTCATGCTGTTTTAGAAGGCAAATATTCGCCAGATATAGAAGATGTTAAAAAAGTTGCTATGCCTATTTTGAGGCATAGAATA
Source organism: Bacteroidetes bacterium 4572_128 (assembly GCA_002084355.1). Taxonomy (GTDB): domain Bacteria; phylum Bacteroidota; class Bacteroidia; order Bacteroidales; family 4572-128; genus 4572-128. The sequence continues at coordinate 11,615 of NBLL01000077.1, forward strand.
GTGAAAAATTATAAAGCAGAAGCAGAAAATATTAAAATAGAAGAAATTATTAAAACATTATTTTAATTAAAAATAAAAAAAATTTTTTCAAATTCGCCCAAAATTTTATGAATTTTTAATTTAAAAAAAATTTTTTCAAATTCGCCCAAAATTTTATGAATTTTTAATTTAAAAAAAATTTTTTCAAATTCATAAAAAAACACTTTTTTGAAAAAATTTTTTTTATGAAAAAAAAAATATTAAAATTTTGGACGTTTTTTGAAAAAAAATTTTTTTAATTTCAAAATAAAAAACGTACGTTTTTTGAAAAAAAAAAATTTTTTTAATTTGAAATAAAAAACGTCCAAAATTTTAACGTTTTTTGAAAAAATTTTTTTTTAATTTGAAAAAAACATTAAAATTTTGGACGTTTTTTGAAAAAATTTTTTTTAATTTGAAATAAAAAACATTAAAATTTTTGACGTTTTTTAAAAAAAATTTTTTTTTAAATTCAAAAAAAAACGCTTTTTTAAAAAAAAATTTTTTATGTGGAAAAAAATATTTTACAATTTTATATTATTAATAACATTAATTTTCAATTCTTTTGAATTAAAATCTCAAAATGGTTTGCGTTTTTCGCAATATATGTTTAACGAAATTATTGTCAATCCTGCTTAATACTCCTATAAAAAGAACAAATGCTGCTTTAGGAATGGCATTATTTAATGATGAAATTGGAATTAATAAAGATTTTGGTTTACTTGTAAATTATGCTTACCGTATTAATTTTGAAAATTTAATTTTATCTTTGGGTTTTCAAGTTCGTTTTATTAATAAAAGTATTGCTTGGTCAAGTTTAAATGCTGTAAGAGAAGGAAATGACCCAGCTTTTTCGGAAGAAAATTTAAGTATATTTTCACCAAATTTTGGTTTAGGTTTATATATGTATAATGAGAAATTTTATTTTGGAGCATCAATTCCACGTTTTATTTCTGGAGAAATTCCTTCTGGAAATGATCTTACAGGAGTTGATCCAAAAATTTTCACTTATTATTTAACTGGAGGATTTTTATGGCGAATGTCTGGAAAAATATTTGTAAAGCCAGCATTTTTAACAAAATATACTTATAGGACTCCAGCACAATTTGATTTAAACTTATATTTTTATTTTGAAACAAAAAAAGGAACTTTTGCTATAGGAAGCGGTTTTCATTCGGGCGATTCTTTTATTATATCTGTTGGTTATCAATTGGATAAAAATTTAGAATTTAGTTATGCTTATGATTTTACGACATCTGAATTGTCTGATTTTGCAGGAAAAACTAATGAAATTGTTTTAAGTTATAGGATAGAATTTGTAAAAAAACGAGAAAAAATTATTTCACCAAGATATTTTTAATAATAAATAATAAATAATTTTGAAATTATGAAATTAAAATTATTTTTATATATTTTATTATTTGCATTTTTAAATGCAAATTCTCAGGATTTTAGAAGGAAAAATTTTGCTTTGTTTTCATATCATTTTTATTTGCCTGACGGTTATAATTTCAAAATTTTAGATTCAAAGTTTCAAAATGAAAATACAGTAAAAGGTTTTTCTGTTTTTCATAAAGTTGTAAAACATTATTTATATAAAAAAGTAAAAAGCGCATTAAAAGAAAATTTAAGAGCAAGAATTTTGAAATTACATATTTTAAAAAACAATATAAAATATGATAATGTTGGTTTTCCTGTTGATAAATTTGAAAATGCTTTAAAATTTACGCAGATTCCATATTTTTTATCCTTGGATATTGAATTATATTCTGACATAGATTCACTAGAAGTTTTATATAAAGATATTTATTCTGTTGATGAAAATCAAGAAGAAAGTGAAGATACTCAAGACCCTAATGAAATTATTTATTATGATTATTTTCCAAATGGAATTTTAAATTTACAAATTAAAGTAATAATTTACGATAGAAAAAAAAATATTGTTAAAAAAATTTTTGTCGAAGAAAAATCAAAAGATGTAATAGATTTTAAAAAAAATATTTTGTACGGGATTTTAACAAATAAAAAAATGGAAAATGTAAAAAAACCAAAAGATGAAAAAAATTTTTCTATCCTAATAAAAAATACAATCGCTAAATTTGAATTGGAAATGAGGAATTAGGAATGTGAATTTGAATTGATTTTTATAATTTTTTTTTATAAAAAATTGTTTCTTTTGTAAATTTATTAAATAAATAATTATGTTATCATTTTTATCAAATTTATCTAAATTAGTAAGATTACCAAATTTATTGATAATTGCTTTATCTCAATATCTTTTGCGTTATTGCGTTATACATCCATTAATATCAACTTATTCTTTTTCGCATCAAGGAATAAATTATCATTTCAAAGGAATACCACAACTTAGCGATTTTAATTTTTTTTTACTTGTTATGGCAATGGTTCTATTAACTGCTTCTGGCTATGTAATAAATGACTATTTTGACAGAAAAACCGATGCATTAAATCGTCCGGACGAAATTATTGTTGGCAAACATATTCATAGGAGATTTGCCATACAATTACATTTTATTTTAAATGTAATTTCTGTTTCTATGGGTTTTTATGTTTCTTATGAAATTGGTTTTTATCAATTAGGTTTTTTATTTTTAATCGCAACAGGAGTTTTATGGTATTATTCCACTTCTTATAAAAAACAATTCCTAATTGGAAATCTTGTTGTTGCAGTTTTTGCTGGAATGGCACCTTTGATGATAGTTCTTTTTGAAGTTTTTCCTCTTATGATAACTTATAAACAAACTATGGTAAATTACCAAACAAATTTTAATATTATTCTTTTTTGGGGATTTGGATATTCGTTTTTTGCATTTATGACAAATTTGACGAGAGAAATTATCAAAGATATAGAAGATTTCGAAGGAGATAATGCTTATGGAATTAATAGTTTACCAATAGTAATTGGAATAAATGCAAGTAAAATTATTATTATTTCGTTAAGTATAATTACTTTAATTTCAATATTTTGTGTTTATCATCTTTTTTTGAACGATAATATTACTTTAATTTATTTCATAATTTCTTTTGGTTTAACAAATTTATTTTTGATTTATAAAATTATAAAAGCAAATTATAAAAAAGATTATCGTTTTGCAAGTATTTTATCTAAAATAATTATGGTTCTTGGAATCTTATATTCTTTGGTCGTATATTTTAAATTAAGTTAAAAAAATTCTTTTTATAATTAAAAAAAATAAAAAATTTGAAATTATAAATTTCGTGAAAATATATATTATAAATAAATACATAAATTAAATTTTTTTTTATTAAAAAAAATTTAATTTTGTATTATAAATTAAATAAAAAATTTTTATGAAATCATCTATTGATTTAAAATGGCTAGGAAATATGACCTTTGAAACTGAAGTTAATGGTCATAAATTAATTATGGATGTTCCGGAAAAAGTTGGTGGAAATGATAAAGGTCCTCGTCCAAAACCTTTAATGTTAGTTGCTCTTGCTGGTTGTACTGCTATGGATGTTGTTTCAATTTTAAAAAAAATGCGAGTAAAATTGGAAAAATTTAATGTACGTACAGAAGGAGAAATTGCTACAGAGCATCCAAAATCTTTCAAAAATATGAAAATTATTTATGAATTTACTGGGAAAAATCTACCGATGAAAAAATTAGAAAAAGCAATAAATTTATCCAAAGATAAATATTGTGCAGTAAGTGCGAGTTTTAAAAAAGCTTTCGAAATTACTCACGAAATTATTATAAAATAATTTTTTTTAATTTTTATTTTTTTTTATAAAAATTATTTATATTTTATAAAAATATTTTTCAAATTGTTATATGAGTGAAGAAATTTTAAAAGCATTAATGCAATTATTTGCTATTATTGTCAAACAAGATGGTGGAGTTCAAGAAAATGAAATTGAATACGTTAAAAATTTTCTTATTCAAGAAGTAAATGATGAATCAGTTTTAGAATATATGACTCTTTTCAATTCAAAGGCTGCAGTTAAAAAGAAGAAAAAAAAATCTGGTTTAACGTAAAAACAAAAAGTTGTAGTTTTGGTTCGTTTATTTGAATTGATAAATGCAGACAGACAATTTACAGAGCAACGTATGGCAATTATTAATACTGTTGCAGATGTTTTTAATATTTCTCAGGAAGAATTTGAAAATGTAGAAAGTTTTGTTATTTCTGATAACTTAGAAAAAATAGATAATAAAGATATTTTAATTATAAACGATATAGAAATTGATAATGAAGATTCTAAACATATTTTAACAAAAGAGTTAGATGGAAATATAATTATTTTAAAAGTAAATAGTGTTGATTTATATTTTTTATTATATACTGGAAAAGAAAATATTTTATTAAATGGTTTACCAACAAAAAATAAACGAATTTATTTATTTGCTCCGGGTAGTGCTTTAAAAATCCCAAAAAGTAAACCTATTTATTATAGCGATGTTGTTTCTAATTATATAAAAGATAATAATTTTTCTGAATTATCTTTAAATATAGAAAATTTAATTTATAAATTTTCTGATGGTTCCATTGGTTTACAAGAGGTAAATTTTTCTGAAAAAAACGGTCATTTAGTTGGAATTATGGGAGCAAGTGGTGCTGGAAAAAGTACTATGCTAAATGTTCTTTCTGGAATTACAAAACCAAGTGATGGAAAAGTTCTAATTAATGGAATAGATTTATATGAAAATCCAGAAGAATTAGAAGGAGTAATTGGTTATATTCCACAGGACGATCTATTGATAGAAGAATTAACAGTAAGCGAAAATCTATATTATTCTGCAAAACAATGTTTTGGTGATAAAACTGAAGAAGAAATAAATGCTCTTGTAGATAATGTTTTAAAAAGTTTAGAACTTTTTGACAGAAAACATTTAAAAGTTGGGTCGCCGATGAACAAATTAATTAGCGGAGGACAAAGAAAAAGATTAAATATTGCATTAGAATTAATTAGAGAACCATCTATTTTATTTGTTGATGAGCCTACTTCCGGACTTTCATCCAGAGATTCAGAAAATGTAATGGATTTGCTTAGAGTTCTTGTTTTAAAAGGGAAATTAATTTTTACTGTTATACATCAACCATCGTCAGACATTTATAAAATGTTTGATAAAATGATGATTCTTGATACTGGAGGTTATATGATTTATTATGGAAATCCTGTTGAAGCAATAACATATTTTAAAAAAATTGATAAACAAATTAATAATGAAATCGGAGAATGTATAACTTGTGGGAATGTTAATCCAGAGAAAAGAAAAATTTTACCAAAAAAATGGAGAAGTCATTTTCATGAAAAAATTATTCTCGAAAAAGTAGAAGATATACAAGAAAAACCTGTTTCTTCTTTAAAAATTCCAAAGTGGTTTCAACAATTTAAAATATTTTTTCAAAGAGATTTTTTTGCAAAATTAAGCAATAAACAGTATTTATTAATTGGACTTTTAGAAGCTCCAATATTATCTTTTATGCTTTCGTTTATTGTTTATTACATAGATAATCCAAATTCAAGTGAATATATTTTTTCTGAGAATGAAAATATTCCACCGTATATTTTTATGAGTGTGATTGTTTCTTTGTTTATTGGTTTAACTATAAGTGCAGAGGAAATTTTTAGAGATAGGAAAATTTTAAAAAGAGAAAAGTTTTTAAATTTAAGTCGCTCTGGTTATTTAATGGCAAAAATTAGTATTTTATTTTCGCTTTCTGCTATACAAAGTTTTATGTTTGTTTTACTTGGAAATTATATTTTAGAAATTCAAGGGATGTTTTGGCAATATTGGTTGGTTCTATTTTCTGTTGCTGCTTCGTCTAATTTGATAGGTTTAAATATTTCTGCCTCATTTAATTCTGCTGTAACAATTTATATTTTAATTCCTCTTGCCATGATTCCGCAAATGGTTCTTGGTGGAGCGATGTTTAGTTTTGAAAAATTAAATCGTATGGTTGGAAGTATAGATGGTGTTCCGATAATTGCTGAAATTATGCCTTCAAGATGGGCTTATGAGGCACTTATGGTAAATCAATATAAAAATAATGAATTTGAAAAAACCTTTTTTAAATTCGAAAAGAAAGAAAGTGTTACAGATTTTAAACAATATTATTACATTCCTGAACTAATTACACGAATCAATTATTGTACGAAAGTACTAAAAAAGAATAAAAAAATAGACGAAAAATTCGAGAAAAATTTATTACTCCTTTTTAATGAAATTGAAAAGGAAATAAAAAAAACAAAAAGAGTGAATTTTGAAGAATTATATAGATTAAACTTAGATAGTTTTAATTTAGAAGTCGCAATTAAAACAAAAGATTATTTAGAAAGATTAAAAACATATTACAGGAGAATTTTTAAAAGTGTTCATAAAAAGAAAGAAAAAATTATTAACCATCTGGTAGAAAATCAAAAAAATTTATATAGAAAAAAACAACAAGATTATCATAATGAATCAGTTGAAGACTGGGTTAGAAAAGTTTTTCAAAAGGAAAAAATTATTGAATACGATAATAGATTAATTCAAAGAACAAATCCTATTTATCTGGACCCAGAAACAGATAATTTATTTGATTTTAGAACGCATTTTTTCGCTCCGAGAAAATACTTTTTTGGATATTATTATGATACATTAATTTTTAATGTTGCTATTATTTGGATAATAACCATTTTTCTTTATATCACTCTTTATTTTGAATATTTAAAACGTATGATAGATAAAATTGAAAAAAATATAGAATTTCTCAAAAGGAAATTTAAAAAATAAAAATATAAAAAATGGTATTATTTAATACTTTTTTAGCGGTTTTTTTTATTTTTTTTTAAAATTTTTATATTTTTTAAATCATTAAAAAAAAAATTTTTTCAAAAAAACGATGAAATTTTAATGAATTATAAATTATTAAAAAAAAAAAATTTCAAAAAACGATGAAATTTTAATGAATTATAAATTATTAAAAAAAAAATTTTTTCAAAAAAACGATGAAATTTTAATGAATTATAAATTATTAAAAAAAAATTTTTTCAAAAAACGATGAAATTTTAATGAATTATAAATTATTAAAAAAAAAAATTCAACCTGTACAAACCTAAAGTTTTAATGAAAAAAGCCGAAATTTTATTTAACAACTTTCCAAAAGTTTGAAACTTTTGGAAAGTTAAACAGAAATTTTATTTAACAACTTTCCAAAAGTTTAAAACTTTTGGAAAGTTAAACAAAAAATTTTTCAACCTGTACAAACCTAAAGTTTTAATGAAAAAAGCTGAAATTTTATTTAACAACTTTCCAAAAGTTTGAAACTTTTGGAAAGTTAAACAAAAAATTTTTCAACTTGTACAAACCTAAAGTTTTAGGTTTTTTATGATTTTTTTTCAAAAAAACGATGAAATTTTAATGAATTATAAATTATTAAAAAAAAATTTTTTTTTGAAAAAACGATAATTTTTAACATTTTTTATAATTAAAAATTTTTTCAAAAAAAATCATTTTTTTTAATGTTTTTCCAAAAATTTAAAAATTTCTCATATCTTTAACCCCTTTTCTTAATTTTTTATCTAAGTCTTGTAATTTATATTTTTGCATTTGATATTCGTCTTCATATTTTTTTAAAATATTATTTTCTCTTTCTTCTATTTCGTGTTTATTTTCAGGTGTTCCCATTTCATCATATTTTATTTCTTGTTTTATTTCTCCGTTTTCTTTGTAAAAAATCCAGTTTTCCACTCTTCTATTTTCTTTATATTTTCCTTTTATTTCCAGCTGTCCGTTTTTAAAAAATAATTGCATATTTCCATTTAATTTATCATTTTTGTAAACATACCCAATTTTTATTTCACCTTGTTTATTTTTTTCTAAAAAGAACTGTTTTGAAACTCCGTTTTTCATACCGTTTCTATAAATAGTTTTTTCATAAATAAATCCATTATCATAAAAAATTTTAGATTCTCCATTTAATTTTCCATTTTCAAAATTATCTTCAGAGATTAATTTTCCATTTGAAGAGTCATAATATTTCCATAAGCCGTATTTTTGTTTTTTTCTATAATGTCCTTCTGCAATAAATTTTCCTTTTTTGTCAAAATATTTTACAAAAGACAAATCTTCGTCTCTTATATGATTTATAATTGCTTTAATTTTTCCATTTTTATAAAAACGCTTAAATTCTCCTATTGGGAGATTATCTTTAAAATTTCCTTCATAAAAAGCTTTTCCATCTTTATAAACTTTCCAAAAGCCTTGTTTTCTTCCATTTGCATCTTTTTTATTTTGAGAATAAATTTGAGTAGAAAAAATAATAAAACAAAAAATTAAAATTTGAAATAACCTCATATATATTTTAAAAAAATAATTTTTCAAAATTATAAAAAATTTTTTTTGAAAAAAAATTTTTTTTTCAAATACGCTTATTTTTTTAATATTTTAAAGAATTATCAAATTTCAAAAATTATTTTGCATTCTAAATGCTACTATAATAATTTAATTTTTTCTCAAATTTAATGTTTTTATTAAAAATTTTTAAATTATAATTGTAAAATAATATTAAAAAAAATAATATGAAAAATCGTATTTTATTATTTCTTTTCTACTTTATAGGATTTTTTATCTCATATATATTTTATTTTCATTTTTGTAAAGATACAAATTTAAATACATCAATTAAAGATGCAATTTCCATTTCAATATTTCTTTCCTTATTACAAATTTTTATTGTAGAACCTTTTTTAAAAAGAAAAATAAAAAAAAATAAATGATACATTTTTATAAAAAAAAATTATGAAAATTATAGCTATTGTAAAAAATTTTAAATTTCATTACAATGATTCAAAAAAAATTTTTCAAGAAAAACCTCATTTTTTTTTGAAACCAGAAACATCAATTTTAAGAAAAAATGAACCATTTTTTTATCCTAATTTTTCAAATGAAATTCATTATGAAGTAGGCTTGATTTTGAAAATTTGTAAATTAGGAAGAAATATTTCCGAAAAATTTGCTCATAGATATTATAATGAAATTGGAATTGCAATTGATTTTACAGCCGTAGATTTACAAAAAAATCAAAAGGCAAATGAAATGCCATTAGAAATATCTAAATCTTTCGATTATTCTTTTCCATTGGGAACTTTTTTAAAAAAATCTAAATTCGATAATCTGAATAATATAAATTTCAAATTATTAAAAAACGGCAAAATTTACCAAAAAGGAAATTCTAAGGATATGATTTTTTCTTTCGATAAAATCATTTCTTATATTTCCAAATTTATAACTTTGAAAATTGGAGATTTAATTTTCACCGGAACACCAAAAGGAAAAGGTGAAATTAAAATTGGTGATAATTTAAAAGCTTATATAGAAGAAGAAAATTTATTGAATTTTATGATAAAATAATTTTTTAAAAAAAACGCTTTTTTTTGATATTTGAAAAAAAAATAAAATGAAAGATATAAAATTTTCAATTATTATTCCAGTTTATAATCGTCCAGACGAAATTAAAGAATTATTTGACAGTTTAGAAAAACAAACTTTTAAAGATTTTGAAGTTGTTGTGGTTGAAGATGGTTCTAAAATAAAATCTGAGGAAATTATTAAAAAATATAAAAATTTAAATGTAAAATATTTTAATTATTTTTTATTTTTTGATTCAGATTGCATTTTGCAAAAAGATACTTTATTTACAATTAATAAAGAATTAAAAAGAGATTTTGTAGATTGTTTTGGTGGAGCAGATAAATCTCATAAATCTTTCAATTTTTTACAAAAAGCTATTAGCTATTCTATGACTTCTATTTTTACAACCGGAGGAATTAGAGGAAACAAAAAACATATTTCAAAATTTTATCCCCGAAGTTTTAATATGGGAATTTCTAAAAAAGTTTTTGAAAAAATAGGCGGTTTTCCTGTTACAAGAATGCATCCCGGAGAAGATATGGTTTTTAGCATTGAAATTATAAAACAAGGTTTTAAAACTAAACTTCTTGATAATGTGACAGTTTACCACAAAAGACGAACATCTTTAGAACAATTTCAAAAGCAGGTTTTTAAGTTTGGAAAAACTCGTTACGTAATTTCTCTAATTTATCCGGAGACATTTAAAATATTTTATGTTTTTCCAACTTTATTTGTAGTATTTTTTTTGTTTGCAATAAAATACATGAGTTTTTCCATATATCCAATATTGACTCCTTTTTTTGCTTATACTTTGAGCATTTATAATTTATTAATTTTTATAGATTCTACAATTAAAAACAAAAATCCCATAGTTGGCTTGATTTCAGTTTGGAGTTCTTACATTCAATTAATTTCTTATGGTTTAGGTTTTTTTATTTCTTATTTTAAATATTCCATTTTAAGAATGGACGAATATAAAGTATTTTCTGAACCTTTTTATAAAAAGAAAAAATAATTTTTTTTTTTATAAAAAATCGCTTTATTTGTTTTTAAAAAATATTATAATGGAACATTATCAAATTTTGGATTACATAAAAGAAAACAAACAACGTTTTCTTGACGAATTATTTGGTTTAATCAGAATACCTTCTATAAGTTCTCTGGCTAAACATAAGCCAGATATGTATAAAGCATCGGAATATTGGAAAAAAACAATATTAGAAGCTGGAGCTGATAAAGCAGAAATTTATGAAACTAAGGGAAATCCTATAGTTTACGGCGAAAAAATTATAGATAAAAATCTTCCGACGGTTTTGGTTTATGGACATACAGATGTAATGCCTGTGGATCCTTTGGAGCTTTGGAAAACTCCGCCTTTTGAACCACAAATAATAGATGAAATTATTTATGCAAGAGGAGCAGATGATGATAAAGGACAAGCATTTATGCATGCAAAAGCTTTCGAATTTATGATGAAAACTGACAATCTTCCTTGCAATATTAAATTTATGATAGAAGGCGAAGAGGAAATTGGTTCTCCAAATTTAGGGAAATTTTGCGAAGAAAATAAAGAAATGCTTAAAGCAGATATTATTCTTGTTTCTGACACTGGAATGATAGCTCAGGATATTCCTTCCATTACAACGGGTTTACGTGGTTTAAGTTTTATGGAGGTAGAAGTTACGGGACCGAATAGAGATTTACATTCTGGACTTTTTGGTGGAGCAGTTGCTAATCCTGCAAATGTTCTTTGTAAAATGATTGCTTCTTTGACCAATGAAAATAATGAAATTACTATTCCTAATTTCTATGACGATGTTCAAATTATTTCTAAGGAAGAAAGAAAAGAAATGTCTAAAGCACCATTTAATGTAGAAGATTATAAGAAAGCTCTTGATTTAAATGATGTTTCTGGAGAAAAAGGTTATTCAACAAATGAACGAACAGGAATTCGTCCATCTCTTGATGTAAATGGAATTTGGAGCGGTTACATAGGTGAAGGAGCAAAAACAGTTTTGCCTTCAGTAGCAAAAGCAAAAATTTCTATGCGTCTTGTTCCATTTCAAGATAATGAAAAAATCAGTAAATTATTTGAAGCGCATTTTAAAAATATCGCTCCGAAAAATTGCAAAGTAAAAGTAGAAGCATTACACGGTGGACAAGCTTATGTTTCTCCAACAGATATGATAGCTTACAAAGCAGCAGAAAAAGCATATACAGAAGCTTTTGATAAAAAACCTATTCCTGTTCGCAGTGGCGGAAGTATTCCAATAGTTGCTGCTTTTGAGGAAATTTTAGGTATAAAATCTATTTTAATGGGTTTTGGTTTAGAATCTGATGCAATACATTCGCCTAATGAAAATTATCCTTTATTCAATTTTTATAAGGGAATAGAAACTATAAGTCTTTTTTACAAGCACTACACTAAATTGATGAAAAAAGATTGTTAATATTTTATAAAAATTTTTTTCAAAAAATGCCGAATTTTTTGAAAAAAATTTTATAATTCAAAATTAAAAAACATTAAAATTTTGGACGATTTTTGAAAAAATTTTTTTTAATTTTCAATTTAAAAATATTAAAATTTTGGACGATTTTTAAAAAAAATATTAAATTTTTATGTTTTTTTGAAAAATTTTTTTTTATTTAAAATAAAAAACCGTAAAATTTTGGTGTTTTTTTGAAAAATTTTTTTTTAAATTCAAAATAAAAAACATTAAATTTTTTGCATTTTTTGAAAAAAAAATTTTTAATTATTGATTATTTGTTTATTAAAAAAAAACAAAGCAACAGCTCCTAAAATGGCAGCTTCATTATTTTTTAATCTGGAAAAACTTAATTTTAATGAATTTTTAAAAATTTTCAATAAATTTATTTTCATGTGTTTTTTTGTTGGTTTTAAAATTAAATCTCCAGATTTTGAAATTCCTCCAGATAAAAATATTTCTTCCGGATGTAAAATTGCAACTAAATTGGCAAGATTTTTACCAAGATATTTTCCTGTAATTTCAAAAGTTTTTATGGCAATTTTATCTCCTTCTAAAGCTGATTTAGCAATGATTTCAGCATTCAATTTTTCAAATGGAATTTCTCTTAAAATAGATATTTCATTATTTTTTTGCATTAATTCTAAGGCGGTTTTTTTTATTCCTGCATTAGAAACGTAAGTTTCTAAGCAATCTTTTCTGCCGCAATTACAAATACGATTTTTATTATCAACAATAATATGTCCAAATTCTCCGGCAAAACCGCCTTTTCCGTGAATTAATTTTCCATTTGAAACTATGCCACTGCCAAGACCTGTTCCAATTGTGATGGAAATAAAATCTTTCATATCTTTTGCACCACCATAAAACATTTCTCCTAATGCACTTGCTTTTGCATCATTTATAACAAAAATCGGCAAATGTGGAAAATATTTTTTAAATATATTCTTTACATTAACTTTTGCTTTCCATTTCAAATTTGCTGAAAAAGAAACTTCGCTGCTGTAAAAATTTACAAAGGGAACACCAAAAGACAAAGCAATAATTTCAAAATCAAAATTTATTTTTTTTAAATTTTCATTAATTTTTTTATAAAGATTTTCAAAAAAAATTTTTTCATTTTCATATTTGTAAGTAAGAATTTTATCTGGAAAATAAATTTTTCCAGATGCTTCAACAAAAGCAAAATTTGTGTTTGTTCCACCGATGTCAATTCCTATAGCTAATTTTTTCATTTTTCAATAATTTCATAAATTTTTTTTACAAAATTTTCCCAGCTGTGTTCTTTTGCATAAGATTTTCGTTTTTCTTCTAAGAATTTTGAATTTTCTTTTATTGCTTTTTCTATGAAAAAAACATAGTCTTCTTTATTTTTTGGCAAATATGTATGCTCTTTAAAATATTCCATAAATTCCGTTTTTGTTGCAACAGTTGGTTTTCCCATCGAAAGATATTCGTCTATTTTTAATGGATAATTCCAGTTTGTCATTTCGTTAATTATTTGTGGATTTATGGCAATGTCAAAAGATTTTATATAAGACGGTAACTCTTCTGGTTTTTTCAAACCCAAAAAATAAACATTTTTTAAATTATGTAATTCGCTATTTTTAAAATCTTCATCTTCGGGACCAACCAGAACTAAATTCCAATCAGAACGATTTTTCGCAACATAAATTAAAACTTCTATGTCAAGACGTACAGAAGTTAAATAACCAGTATAACCAACTTTTATGCTGGGAATATTTTTAATATCCTCAGGAATTTTAATTTGATTTTCGTCATCATTAAAAAGTTCTAAATTGCAACCTTGACCTATCATAAAAACATTTTTATTGTATTTTTTTCCATAATCCCTAAAATAATAGGAATTTACAACCATAAAATCAACTTTTTTAATTAATTCAATTTGGGCTTTTACACCGTGTTTTTTGTGGTAAGGACGAGAAATAACATTATCTCGCAAAAGATAAATATACAAATTTGGTTTCAAATATTCTTTCAAATAAAGACAATCTATCATGGAATTGTCATTAAAAATAATAAAATTTTTAAAATTTAAACGTTTTATTGCATCTTTTATACATTCAGAAAAACGCTTATTATTAATTTTATTAAAATATGAAAAAATACAAGAAGGCAAAAAATTTATAGACTCAATAATTTTTTTTGGATAAAGAGTCCAGAGATTTTCATTAATTTTTTCAATGTCGTCTTTTTTATTATTGATAATTTCCAGCCTTTTTTTAACCTCAATTTTATTTTTTTCTTTGATTGAGGTCTTTCTTTTCAAAGCAGGATTTACATATAAAACACGATTATTTTTTGAAAATTCCATAGCAATATTTTTACAAGTACTGCCAATACTTATGTCCCAAGCTTGAAGTCCGACAACAATAATATCTCTATTTTTCATATTTTTATTTCCATCTAAAACGTCCTGAACATTAGACGTTTCATAAGATGTTCTTAGATCTTTCACCATTTTATATGGGTGCATTACATAACTTCTAATCTGCGAACCCCATTCAATTTTTTTCTTTTCCCCTTCTATTTGAGTTTGTTTTTCTTGTTTTTTCCTCAATTCTATCTCGTACAAATGAGATTTTAAAATGCGCAAAGCATTTTCTTTATTTTTAAATTGAGAACGTCCTTCGGTATTTTCTACAACAAGTTTACTTGGATAATGTTTTAAACGAACTCCAGTTTCTAATTTATTAACACTCTGACCACCAGCACCTCCGCACCTAAAAGTATCCCAAGTAATATCAGAAGGATTGATAATAATTTCAATATTATCATCTATGGAGGGCGAAACAAATACTGATGCAAAAGTAGTATGCCTTTTATTGTTTGAATCAAAAGGGGAAATTCTAACAAGCCTATGAACACCATTTTCACATTTCAAAAAACCATAAGCATAATCACCTATAAATTCCAATGTTACAGATTTTACTCCAACTTCATCACCAGATTGGAAATTAATTTCTTTTACTTTATAATTATTTCTCTCCCCCCAACGTATGTACATACGCATTAACATTTCTGCCCAATCGAGACTTTCTGTTCCGCCGGCACCAGAATTAATTTTTAAAATTGCTCCTAAACTATCCTCCTTTTCTGAAAGCATATTTTTAAATTCTAATTCCTCTATGATTTTTAAAGTAGTTTTATATTGTTCAAAAACTTCTTCTTCGTTTGCTTCTTGCATTTCAAAAAACTCAAAAATTACTTCTAAATCCTCTAAATTAGATTTTACATTCTCGAAATCTGAAATCCATTTTTTTAAAGAATTAATTTTTTTTAATTCCTCTTCTGCATTTTTTGGATTATCCCAAAAACCAATAATTTGAGTTTTTGCTTCTTCTTTTTTAATTTTGATAATTTTCTTATCAATGTCAAAGAAACCTCCTTAACGCTTTCTTGCGTCCAACTAATTTTTTTATCTCTTCCTTAGTTACCATTTTTTTTTATAAAATAATTTTTTTTCAAAAAAAAGTTTTTTTTTTAAAAAATCGTAAAATATTTAATATATTATTATAAAAAATAAATCATAAAAAAAATGCCATTTTTGAAAAAAAATTTTTTTTCAAAAAAAATCATAAAATTTTGTCGTTTTTTTGAAAAAAATTTAAATTCGTAAAATTTGGTCGTTTTTTTGAAAATTTTTTTTAATGAAAATTCGTCAAAAGATTTTCCATTCCTTTTTTTTAAAAAAGATTGAAAAATTAGAATATCTGATAAATTCTAAAAAAATTTTTAAATTTCTATTTGTTTTTTCTATAAAAAACATCAAAATTATAATTTGATAAATTATAGAAAAGAAAATTAAAACTGAAAAAAATAATAATTTATAATTAAAAATTAAAACGAAAATCAAAAAAATACTCGAAATAATTATAAAAACAAGTAAACCTATTTTTAAATGAAAATTTGGAATTTTTTTTATAAAATATTATTTTTTTTTTGAAATTACAAAAATTTTTGTAATTTTGTGAAAAAATTTTTTTTAAATAAAATAAAAAATTAAGTAATGAAAAGAACATTTCAACCTTCAAATAGAAAGAGAAAAAATAAACACGGTTTTCGTGAAAGAATGTCTACAGCTAATGGCAGAAAAATTTTAGCTCGCAGAAGAGCAAAAGGAAGACACAAACTTACTGTTTCTGACGAGCCAAGACATAAGATTTAAAATAATGGATGAAGTTTTTTAACAGAGATTTAAGTTGGCTTACTTTCAATTATAGGGTTTTGGAAGAAGCGAGAGATAAAAGTTTGCCAATTTATGAAAGAATTAAATTTTTAGCAATTTTTTCGTCGAATTTAGACGAGTTCTATAAAGTAAGAATTTCAAATTATAAAAATTTAATTTCTTTATCTCGGAAAAATCAGAAAAAATTAAAATTTTCTCCCAATGAAATTCTTAAAAAAATCAAAAAAATTGTCATTGAGCAGCAAAAAGAATTTGGAGAGATTTTTAGAAATGATATTTTGACAGAATTAGAAAAAAATAAAATAATTCTGTTAAATAATAAATCAGACATAAATGATTTTCATAAAAAATTTATTATACAATTTTTTTCTTTAGAAGTTTTACCGTATATTCAAGCGGTTTTACTGGATAAGAATAATATACTTCAATTTTTACAGGATAAATCAATTTATATCGTTGTAAAACTTTTTAAAAAGTTAAAAAAAAATCAAAAAAAAATCAAAAAAATTTTTTATGCAAGCATAAAAATTCCAAGTGATAATATTCCTCGTTTTATAAAATTACCAAAAAAAGATAATAATTTTTATATTATTTTTCTTGATGATATCATAAAATTAAATTTGAATATTTTATTTCCGGGTTTTAATATTTTAGAATTTTATAGCATAAAACTTTCTCGAGATGCAGATTTTTCTCTTGAAGAAGAATATAAAGGGAATTTATTAGAAAAAATAAAAAAAGCTGTCGCAAAAAGAAAAGTTGGTTTACCGTGCAGATTTTTATATGATGAAAAAATGCCAGAATTTTTCTTAAAAGAATTAAAATTGGTTTTTAGAATTTCTGATACTGATTTAATAGAAGGAGGAACTTACCATAATTTTTCTGATTTATTTTATTTTCCTAATCCTTTATCACCAAAATTAGAATTAGAAAATCTGAAACAAATTCGTCATTACGAATTGGATAAATTTTCGTCTATTTTCAAGGCAATAAAAAAAAATGAATATTTTAAAAACAACTCAATATAGAGTTGCGAAAAATTCTGCTGTTGTTAGTGCTTTGATAAGTGCTGCAAAAAACGGAAAAAAAGTTGCTGTTTTTGTTGAAATAAAAGCACGTTTTGACGAGAAGAATAATTTATTTTTTTTAGAAAAGATGAAAAAAGCTGGAATTAAAATCATTCCAAGTTTACCTTTTATAAAAGTTCATTCTAAAATGGCAATAATAAATCGCGGACGAAAAGAAAAATACGCTTTTATAAGCACAGGAAATTTCAATGAAAAAACAGCAAAACTTTATGTAGATGATGGTTTTTTTACAAAAAATAAGAAAATAATTTTTGAATTGGAAAAAGTTTTTGAATTTTTTGAAAATCCAAAATTGAATTTTAAATTCAAGCATATTTTCGTTGGAAAATTTCAAATGAGAGAAAAAATATTAAAAAAAATTAGCAATGAAATTACGAATGTTAAAAATAAAAAAGATTCTTTTATAATATTAAAAATGAATGGTTTAGAAGATGAAAAAATCATAAAAAAATTATATCAAGCAAGTCAAAAAGGTGTAAAAATAGATCTATTAGTTAGAGGGATTTGTTGTTTAATTCCAAATGAAGAGTTTAGTAAAAATATTAGAATTATCAGAATAGTTGATAGATATTTAGAACATTCAAGAATTTTTATTTTCCATAATGATGGGAAAAATGATACTTATATTTCATCAGCAGATTTAATGAAAAGAAATTTAAGCAAAAGAATAGAAATTATTGTTCCAATTTATAATGAAAAATTAAAAAATGAAATTTTACAAATTTTAAAAATCCAATTAAGTGATAACACAAAAGCAAGAATTTTAGATGAAAATCTTAATAATTGTAAAATTAAAATTAACAAAAACGAAAAAAAAATACAATCTCAAATGAAAATTTATAATTTCTTACAAGAAATTAATATTTGAAAAATATTCCTACATAGAAAATAAAAATTTTTATAAAAAAAATCTTTTTTCAAAAAACGACGAATTTTTTGAAAAAATCTAAAAATGTATTTTGTGGAGCTGGAGGGAATCGAACCCTCGTCCAAATAAGCGACCAATTCGCTTTCTTCACGCTTATCTTTTTTTTTAATTTTCTCGTAAAAATTTAAAAAAAGCAAAAATTCTTTTACGATATCCTAAAATTTCTTTCGTATTTAAAGGAAAAATACGATATATCTCTATAAAATATGGTGCTCTTATACAAATAATTACAGAGAAAATTATCTGAAGAACATCTTGCTTCAATTTCCTATAAATTGAAGTTAAGGAGATTTACATTGTAAATCTACGCAGCAAGAGCGTAATTGTTATTTTCGCCATTTAAAAGTTCCGAAATTAAGTTTTACGAGTTTTATTACATTGCTCGACGTGCTTACCAACCTGTAAACTTACTGTCAAATCCAAGTCAGCCCCTTTATTTTCAATAAATTTAAGAACTAAATTACTAAATATAATTTTATTTATATTTTAATAAAAACGCAAAATTAAAAAATTATTTTAAATAAAAAAATTTTTTAACTTTTTTTTATTTATTAAAATAAATATATATATATTTGTGATTTAATTTTAAAATTTTTTAGAAATTATATGAGAAATATATTATTATTACTCGGTTTTAATTTGTTTTTGCTTTTTTCATCTTTTGCAAATACAAGTAATTATTACGTAAATGACGAAAATGTAGATGCATTATTTACAAATGCGACAGAAACTAATTTGTTTTCCGTTTTCGATAAATTTGATGTAGATGGAGTGAATTTATTAAATTCAAGTGTGGAAGTTAATGAAGAAAAAAGTGCAGTTGTTGCTACTATTTTGTGTTATTTTCTTGGACCTTTAGGCGTTCATAGATATTATTTAGGAACAACAAAAAAAGTTTTTATTACTTATATATGTACATTTGGAGGTTTAGGTTGTGTTTATGCTGTTGATTTTTGGGTACTTTTAATAGATGGTATGATAGGTGGCAATATAAATGATTACATAAATAACAATAATTTTTTAATGTGGACAGATTAAAATTAATTTATTAAAAATAATTTGTAAATTATGTAAATTATTCAAATTTTTTTAATTTAAATCAAAAAATCAAAAATCAAAAATTGTAAATTTTTGATTTTTTTTTTTTTAAATGCTTTTTTTTTTAATTTTTTATATTTGCATAAAAAATAAAAAAATGAAAGAAAAAAACTTAATAAAAAAAGGAAATATAATTTTTAGGAATAAAAAAATT
>NBLL01000078.1 GCA_002084355.1 Bacteroidetes bacterium 4572_128
TTTAAATGTTTTCATTTAATATACACAAAATCATCGTGGACGATGAATCATAATCTTTTCACATTTTTTATGTGCGAAAAATTTCCTATCACAAAAAGGTTAGAAGAACCAAAAATTTTTTTTCAAAAAATGTCCAAAATTTTAATAACCCAAAAACATTGGTGTTAAAAAAAAAACTCCAAAAAATTTTTTTTTCAAAATTCGTGAAAATTTTAACATTTTTTAAATCAATTAAAAAAATTTTTTTTCAAAAAACGCCCAGAATTTAAACATTTTTTAAATCAATTAAAAAAAAATTTTTTCAAAAAACGTAAAAATTTAAACATTTTTTAAATCAAAATTAAAAAAAATTTTCAACCTGTACAAACAAAATATATAAAATTATATTTGGGTTTTTTTGAAAAAATCTAATTATAATCATTTTAAAAATATTTGATTATATTTTAACCATTTTTCCACATTTTTATTTAAAAAATGATAAAAAACCATTCATTTATCCTGTTTACCATCATGCCATTATTTATTTATGCAAATATCATATCATTTTATTTTAAAAATTGCTATAATTTATAAAGATATTTTTTTTCGCATAATTTGGAATATAATAATAATTTATTCAAATATATTCATTAATTTTGTAATTTTATAACATTTTTGATGTATTTTTTTGGAATTTTTTTTTTATTTTTAACATATTTTCAAACCGTCCATAATATATCATTATATTTTTTAAGGATTTTTTCATTTTTAATTTCATATTTACAAAAATAATTGTAGCAAATTTTTTTTTCAAATGAAAATAATCCAATATAAGTAAATTTTTTAAATTTTGTAATTCTGTATAAAATTTTTTTCATTTGGGAAAAAACAATTTCAAATTACCATATTTTCATTTTTTTTTGGTAAAATGTTGCTTTTTCATTAGATTTTTAATTTCTATTTTTATTTTTATTTTTTATTTTCCATAAACTTTATTTGAAAAAAAATCATAAAAAAACCTAAAAATTAGGTTTGTACAGCTTGAAAATTTTTTTTTAATTTTCAAAATAAAAACATTAAAATTTTGGACGAATTTTGAAAAAATTTTTTTTTAATAAAATTAAAAAATTTTATTTTTATTTTTTAAAAAATTAATATGTATTCCTAAATTAAAATAAGCTTTTTGATTATAATCAAAATTTATATCTTTTAAAGAAAAAGAAATTCCAAGTTGTCCAACAATTTTTAATTGTTTATAACCTAATTTTAAAGTCAAAGCAGGTTCTATAAAAGGGTAAGTTTTCCCATCTATTTCTAATTTATTTCCGAACCAATAAAACTCATCAGATTCTCTTAAAACATCTTCATTTCCAATTTTTTCTTTGAAATTTGTTTTATTAAATTCAAAAAAAGATGCTCTCACAGAAAAAGCAAAATCAATAAATTTACTGTTTTTTCCTATGGTTGATTGTATGAAAAATTTATTGAAATTTGCTTCAGCGATACTGTTTTTCGAAAAAAAACTTGTTTTTCCTATACCATATCCAGCATAAATTTCAAATATTCCATTTTTAAAATATCCCGGTGCAATTTCAAAATAAGAAAATCTAAATTCGTCATTTACAGAATAATTTGCTTCAGGTTTATTTTGATAAATATTTTGAAAATTTAACATAAATCCAAAATTTTTCTGAAAAGAATATGCACTCTGTAAATCTACAGAATATGCTTTTTGGTCTTTGGCTGTTTGGTCGTTTATTAAAATTGCCATTTGAAATTCTTTTTTACCCTTAAAAAGAGGAGTATTAATAGAATTTGCTTTATATAAATTAGACGAAATATTACAACTGTAAAAAGTAAATAATATAAAAATAAATAATATAAGTTTTAATTTTCTCATTTTTATAATAAATGAAATTTTTATAAAAAAACGTATCTTTCATAAAAAAATTTTATTTTTTATAATTTTAAAGTTTTTTCATTTTAATTTTTTTTTCTAAAAATTCAGAGCCTTTACCTTTTTCCATTGCTTTTTTCCAAAATTCCAATGCTTTTGTTTTTTCGTTTAATTTATATAAAATATCACCATAATGTTCTAAAATAACTGCTCTTTTATCTCCTCCATGCAAAATTGCTTTTTTAATAATTTCTAAGCTTTGCAAAAATTCTCCTTTTTTATACAATATCCAAGCGTAAGTATCCAAATATGACGCACTTTTATTATTTTTTTAAACATCACCCATATAAGTATAAAATTGAATACTTAATTCATCTTCATCTATTAGAACAGATACACCGTTTTCAAAAGATTTAATGGATGCTTCATTTTTATTCAAACGACTTTCAGCAAAACCTTTTAGCAAATATAAAACTGCCTGATTAGGAAAATATGTAATTGCTTCTTCACAGTCTGTTATTAACATTTTATATTTTTCCAATCTATTTTCTAAAAATAATAATTCTCTCCACACCATAAATTCATCTTTTTTTAATTTCAATGCTTTTTTAAAATATTTTATTGCTTCTTCTTCTTTTTTTTCTCTAATTAAAAATTCAGCATAAACAGTATTAATCCTTGCATTTTCTGAATGTGTTTCTAATAAAATTTCTAATAAATTTAAAAACTCTTTTTCCATTTTATTTTCATCTGATACAGATAAAAATGATGCGAAAATATTTAATTTTAAATTTATATCTAGATCTTTATTTTTAAAAGCAATTTTTAATTCTTCTATTGCTTTTTCATCTTTGTTTTGCGCCCTATAAAACTCTGATAAAGATAAGTGTACCAAACCATTATTATTATCTATTTCCAATAATTTATCATAAATTTTTCTTGCTTTTTTATAATCTTTTTGAGAAAGATATAAATCTGCGAGCATACCATAATATTTACTTTCTTTTGGAAATTTTTTTATTAATTTTTTTAATTCCTTAATTGCTGCTTCTAAATCTCCTTCATACAAAAAAATTCTTTCTTTATTTATACTCACTTGCGAACTCACGCCAATTTGTTTTTCTATTTTATTATAAATTTTTATTGCTTCTTTTGTCTGACCGTTATTTGTTAAAAGTATTGCTAAATCATAATACAAATTAAAATGTTCGGGATGTGATTTTATTGTATTCTAAAGCTTTTTTTGAAAAAAAAATCGCTTCATCAAGTTTTTCTTCTATAAAATATATTCGTGATAATTCATAGTTTGACGATGCACTTAGAGGATTTAATTTTATAGATTTTTCATACAAATCTTTTGCTATAGAAATATTACCAAGCATTTTTTGTTTTGATGCTTCTACAAAATTATACTTAAAAGCAATTTGTTTTTTTTCATTTTGTATAGTTTCATCATTTGATTTTTTTTTATTTTTCAATAAAGAGCAAGACGAAAATAAAATAAGTAAAAAAGAAACTAAAAAAAAAAAATTTTTCATTTTTGTATTTTTAATAAAAAACGACAATTTAATAAGAATTTAATAAAAAAAATTTTTTTTTCAAAAATGTCAAATTTTTAATGTTTTTCAAAAAACGTCAATTTTTTGATTTTTTTATTAAAAAATGCCGAATTTTTTAAATTTATTTCAAAAAAACTTTTTCAAAAAAATGTCAATTTTTTTAATTTTTTATTAAAATATTTAAATATTTGTAATTAAAATTTATGTAAAATGAAATTAGAAGAAATTTAAACAAAACAAATGAACTAAGCAATGATGATTTATTAAAATATATTTTAAAATTGCAAGAAGTTGCAAAAAAGAAATTATTTGTTAATATATTTTTACAAAAAATTGATAATAATATCAATTTAATTGAATTAACAAATTTTTTTTCACAAAAAAATAAAAAAATATCTCTTAATAAAAAAATTCGTAAAGCAGGTTTTCTAAAAGGTGGAATAAAACACATGGCAGACGATTTTGATGCACCTATGAAGGATTTTAATGATTAAATAAAATCTTATTATTTATCACAATTTTTTTTTAATTAAAAAAAAAAATTGTTTTTTTTATGAAAATTTAAAAAATAAAAATTTTTATAAATTATATGGATATTTCAATAATATTTCTTGTTTTAATTTTATCTGCATTTTTTTCAGGTATGGAGATTGCATTTTTTTCGTCAGACAAACTGAGGATAGAATTAGATAAAAAGAAAAATTTTTTTTTTTCATTTTTTGTTTCTACTTTTTTAAAAAATCCAAAACAATACGTTGCAACTCTGCTTGTTGGAAATAATGTCGCTCTGGTAATTTATGGTATTTTAATGACGAAAATTTTAGAACCTTCAATTTTATATTTCATAGAAAATGAAATTATTGTTTTATTAATTCAAACAATAATTTCAACTTTAATAATTTTATTCACAGCAGAATTTTTACCAAAAACAATTTTTAGGACACATTCTAATCTTACTTTAAGATATTTTTCCTCTTTTGCATACTTTTTTTATCTCGTTTTATTTCCATTTGCGAAATTTATGGTTATGATAAGTAATTTATTTATAAAAAATAAAAGTAATTTATCAAAAGAAAAAATAGCTTTTGGAAAAGTTGATTTAGATAATTTTTTAAAACAAAATCAAAATGATAAAGGAAAAGGCTTAAAACAAGAAATAAAAATTTTTCAAAATGCTTTAGATTTTTCTAATATAACTTTACGAGAATGTATAATTCCAAGAACAGAAATTATCGCATTAGAAAATACTTCTTCTGTAGAAACTATAAGAAAGAAATTTATAGAAATATCTTTTTCAAAAATTTTAATTTATGATAATAATATAGATAATATTATCGCTTATGTTCATTCGTCGTCATTTTTTAAAAAGCCGAAAAATTTAGATGAAATATTAATAAAAATTCCAATTTTCCCACTAAGTATGTCAGCACAAAAATCTTTGAAAATGCTCATGAAAGAAAGAAAAAGTATTGCTCTTGTTGTAGATGAATTCGGTGGAACTTCTGGAATTGTAACTATAGAAGATATTTTAGAAGAAATTTTTGGTGATATACAAGACGAATATGATAAAAATAATTTCGTAGAAAAACAAATCAGCGAAACAGAATTTCAATTTTCCGGACGTTTAGAAATTGATTATGTTAATGAAAAATATAAAATAAATCTTTCAAAATTATCAGAGTTTGAAACAATTTCTGGTCTAATTTATCATTTTCACGAAAGTATTCCAAAACATAAAGAAAAAATAATCATTGATAATTTTGAATTTTCTATTTTAAAAGCAACAAAAAAACAAATTTTGCTTGTTCATATAAAAATTATTTAATAATTTATTATTATTATTAAATAATTTTTTCAATAATTTTATTGCCATTTAAAATATTATTTTTTGCATTAAAATTTGAAATTTTTTTTGAGAATTCTCAAAAAAATCGTCGTTTTTGGAAAAATTTTTTTAATTTAAATTTTCAAATTCGTATGAAAATATTAAATTTTGGTCATTTTTTGAAAAATGATTTTTAAAATTTCAAAAATCATTAAAAAATCGGCATTTTATTGAAAAAATTTTTTTTTTTATTTTCAAAAATCATTAAAAAATCGGCATTTTATTGAAAAATTTTTTTTTTTTAATTTTCAAAAATCATTAAAAAATCGGCATTTTATTGAAAAAAAAATTTTTTTTTAATTTAAAAAATCATTAAAAAATCGGCATTTTATTGAAAAAATTTTTTTTTAATTTTTAAAAATCATTAAAAAATCGGCATTTTATTGAAAAAATTTTTTTTAATTTAAAAAATCATAAAAAATTGGCGGTTTTTGAAAAAATTTTTTTTTTAATTTAAAAAATCATAAAAAATTGGCGGTTTTTGAAAAAAAATTTTTTTAAAATTAAAATTAAAATTATAAATTTTTGGACGTTTTTTTGAAAAAAATTTTTTTATAATAAAAAATGACTTTGTGTTTTTATAAAAAAAATTTATATAATATATAAAAATATAAATTCAAAAGAAATTTTTTTTACATTTTTAAAATTTAAAAAAAAATATTCCACCCAAATTTTTATGGGTGGATTTTAAAAATATTTATAAAAATTAATCTACCGCATAACTAATTTGTTCAAATGGTACATCAACTATATCTGCATATTCTTCACCTGCTTCTTCCATATCTTCATCGTCATCTGGATAATGCCATTTTACTAAAACATCTTCACCGTCATCGCACATATCTTCTAATTTCATTAAAACATCTAATAGTAATTTAGAAGAAGCGGTATTAAAATATTCCAGTTTAAAATTAAAAATTGTTTTTGTATTTGGGTCTTGTGAATACTCATCTAACCAGTCTAATATAGGGTCGTAAAAAGCAGTAACATCTTCTGGAAGTGAGCGTCCTGCAATTTCAAGTATTTGATTTTGTCTGTCTAATATAACGTTAGGAGTATCGTCTGTTCCTTTTATTTTAATAACTTCCATAATTTTTTTATTAAATTTTTATTTTAATAATAAATATAAATTTTCAAATTTAAAAAATATCACTTAATAGATATAGTTGAGGTTAACACAAAAAATGAATCTTCTTCATTAATAGGAAGAAAATAAAATTCTAACTTGTTACCAGTTTTTTTTGCTATATCAATAAACCCAAGTCCAGCTCCTCCTTTTTCAGATAATCTACCTTCTCTCATCTGCTGCTTATATAATTTCTTCAATCCTTTTTTATCCAGACTGTTAATATGATTAAGCATCTTCGTTAGACCTTCTATTTTATCAGTTGCAATGGTGTTTCCAGTTGTAATAACATACTGCCTATCACCTTTTCCAACCATAAATATCCCTCTTCCATCTTTTGATGCTGACATAAAATCAACTGTCGAATCAGCGTGTTTACTAATATTCTGTAAGCATTCCACCATTACATGAAAAACTTTTCTTTGTACAGAATTTTTTTCCTCCTCTTTAAGCATATTAGACTCCGTAAGCGAGGTAAAAGCTTTAGTTATCTGGTGTGTAATTTCTCCTTCATAAACCAAATTAATTTCGTGGTCTCTAATCCTCAAATAGAAGTCATACACAAACTCTAAAAAACCTTGTTTTTCTACTTTATTATTCATATTTTTAATTTTTATAAAACAAATATATGATAATTTTAAAAAAAAAATATTTTTTTTTAAAATTCTATTCCCATTAACAGAACATCATCAATCTGTTTATATTCTCCTTTCCACCTATTAAAATCTTGTGCAAAATATTTTAAAAATTTATACATCGTAAAATTTTGATGTTCAACTATTGCCGCTCTAATTCTTTTTGCTTGATATTTTCTTCCGCTTGCACCTCCTATTTGATCCGGAAGTCCATCTGAGAAGAAAAAAATCTTATCCCCTTTTTCATAATTGATTTTATAATTTATAAAATCTTTTTCTGGTCTCCTTCTGCTTGGAATTCCACCTATCGCCTTTGGAGTACCTTTATATTGTTTTAATTTTCCATCTCTTAAAAAATACAACGGTCTATGTGCTCCAGAATACTGTATTTCTTTTTTCTTTTTATCAATTTTACAAAATGCAATATCCATACCATCTCTTGCATTTGCTCCATCTTTATCTTGTTTTAGTGTTGTTCTTACATTTCTATGAAGTTTATCAAGTATTTCACTTGCAGACATATCCACATCATTATGGTCAACAATATTATTTAATAAAAAATAACCAATAAATGAAAGTAATGCTCCAGGAACTCCATGTCCAGTACAATCGACAGCAGCAATATAAGAAAGATCTTTTTGATTTTCCTGTTGAAAAAACCAAGGGAAATCACCACTAACGATATCTCGTGGTTTATATAAAATAAATGAATTAGGAAAAAATTCAGTTATTAATTTATTATCCGGAAGAATAGCTGTTTGAATACGATAAGCGTAATTAATACTTTCTGTGATATTTCTGTTTTTTTTCTCAATTTCCAATTCAAAATTCTTTCTTTCTGTAATATCATGTGCAACAAAAAGTATAGTTTCTAATTCTCCATTTTCTCCAACCTCAGGAATTGCATTTACTTGAGTAATAATTTCTCCACTATGAGTTGGTAAACTAATTTCTTCTGTAATACCCTCTTTCGTTACTTTTATTTTTTCTAAAGATTCTTTAAAAAATTTAATATATTTTTTATTTATTTCTACTTCGTCTAAATTTTTCTTGATTATATTTTTAATATCTACACCAGTAAAAGTTTTTACCATAGGATTTGCATAGAAAAATACTCCCTCTAATCCTATACGAATTATCATATCATGACTATTTTCAGATAAAGCTTGCATTTGTCCACTCATACGCTGAGCTCTTTCAGCAACTTTTCTTACTGTAATATCACGAGTATTAAATAAAATTCCTCCTATGGCTGGATTATCTATTAAATTCCTTGCACTGGTTTCTAATTCTTTTTATATTGAAATTCATAAGTTTTTGTTTTTTCTTTTGTTTTAACTAGTAGCTCAAATTCTTTTTTACCTATATAATTAACAATGCTTTTTACATTTCCATAGGTTCATAAATTGAAATTACCTCTGAAGCATTTTCTAATAATGAATGTAAACGTTTTTGTGAACGTTCTACCTCTGCTATTTGTCCTTCTAAATCTTGATTACTTTTTTCTAATTCTTCTTGTGTAGAACGCATTTCTTCTGCATTTTGCCTCAGTTCTTCTTCGTTTTCTTGAAGTTCTTCGGTCATTTCTTGTGCATCTTTCAAAAGTTTTTCCGTTCTAATATTTACTTTCAAATTGAAAACCGTCTGAGCAATAATTTCACTTAATTCTTCTATAAATTTAATTGTCAATTTTGGAATATCATCATTTAAAGATGCAAATTCCAAAATACCTTGCAATTTTTCATCACTAATTAAAGGAACTATTAACAGAGTAGAAGGTTTTTTATCTCCTAATATTCCAGAAGTTATCGTAACATAATTCTCTGGAATTTCTCTTCTATAAATAGTATCCATTTCATAAGCAGTTTGACCAATTAAACCTTCCCCTATGGAATATTCTTGATTAATAAATCTTTTTCTATTATATGCAAAAGTTGCAATATTTATAATTTTATTTTTTTCATCATCAAAAAGATAAAAAGACCCTTGTATTGCGTCTATATATTTTATTAAATTAACAAGAGTTTCATAAGCAAGCTTAGAAATATTATTATGTAAACGCAAAATATTTGCTATATTTTCTTTTCCACTTGCTATCCAACTCCTTGCTTCATCTTTTTTACTTGCTTCTTTTAAATTTTCAGAAACTTCATTTGAACTAATAGAAAAATCTTTTTCTCCTATCATTTTTGCGAGATGAGAATTTTTTTGTATATTTTGATTTTTTTCTAAAATCTTTTTTTCTAATAATAATTCTTTTTCTTGCTTATGCTTAATAAAAATAAAAACAAAAAAAGAAAATAAAAACATCAAAAAGTAAATAAAAAAATGTAAAGGGTTATTTAAGTGCATTTCCAATATAGAATGAAAAGATAATTCTATATTATTGATAGAAATATCTAAAATCCAAGAAATAAAAGGAAAAACTAAAGAAAATAAAAAACTTGCTATTGCATATTCTTTTGGTGTTTTAAGTTCTAAACCAAGAAAATCAAAATCTTTATCAAAAATATTTTTATTTTTATTTATTATTTCATTCATAACAGAAAATTGAAAACAATTTTTATACAATTTTAATAAAAAAATTCTTTTTTTTTAATTGAACAATTTTTATACAATTTTTAATAAAAAAATTATTTTTTTTAAAATTCAAAAATAAAAAAAATAAATAAATAAAAAAATAATTTTTTTATTAAAAATAAATCATATAAATTAATTTCAATTTCAAAATTGAAAATAAATAAATGGTTGGACATCTTTCGATTGAAATTGTATTACCAATTGAACTATTATTAAAAAAATAAATGCTTTTATTAAATACGGTGATTTTACAAAAGAAATTTGCATTTTTTTATTAAATTTTTCTGGTAAAAAAGAGATTAAAAAACCTGTAATAACTAAAATTATCCAAAAAATGCGATTTTCAAAAAATACAAAAGCAAAATTAAAATTCATATCAAAAATAATTTGATAAATAATTTTCTCTGCTATATCGAAACTATCTGCCCTAAAAAATATCCATAAAAAAATTACAAAATGAAATGTGAACAGCAAGTCCAATTCCATGTAATCCTCCCCAAAAAACAAATTTCCAATTTGCTCCGTGCCACAGTCCACCGATAAACATAGTAAGAAACAAATTACGGTATTGTTTTATTTTCCCTTTTCTATTTCCACCCATAGGAATATAAATATAATTTTTCAACCAAGATGATAAAGAAATATGCCATCTTCTCCAGAAATCTGTAATATTTTGTGCTTTATATGGAAAATTAAAATTTTCCCCCAAATTAAAACCCATAATTAATGCCAATCCAATCGCCATATCAGAATATCCAGAAAAATCACAATATATTTGTAAAGTATAGCCATAAATTGCCATCAAATTTTCAAAGCCAGAATATCCAGAAGGATTTAAAAATATCAAATCATTATACTGAGAAATATAATCTGCAATAACTCCTTTTTTAAATAAACCAACAAGAATTAAAAATAAACCATTATACATCATTTCATTTGTTAAAATGATTTCTTTTTTTAATTGTGGCAAAAAATCTTTTGCTTTAACAATAGGTCCAGCAACAAGCTGTGGAAAAAATGATAGGTAAAATGTATAATGTAGAAAATTTTTCGTAGGTTTTATTTTTTCCCAATAAACATCTAAAACATAACTAATAGATTGAAAAGTATAAAATGAAATTCCTATTGGTAAAAATATATCTAATAATTGAAAATTATCCTCTATAATTTCATAAAAACTTTTTAAAAAGAAATTTGTATATTTAAAATAAATAAGTATTCCTAAACTGGAAGCAATAGAAAGAAACAAAAAAATACGTTTTTCTAATAAATTTTTTGTTTTTCTAATTAAAATAGCAAAAGAAAAATCTGTGACGCTTGTAAAAACTAAAATAAATAAATACCAACCACTTGATTTATAATAAAAAAAGAAACTAAATGCAATAACATACAAAAGATAAACAATTTTTTTTTTATAAATTTGCGAATAAACAATTATAAAAATAGTAAATAAAATAAAAAAAATTCCTGAGCTAAAAAGTAGCGGGCTGTTTTTATCATATAAAAATAATTCTGAAAATATATTTAATAGCTCCATTTTTTAAAATTAAAAAAAAAAATTGAACGAATTTTTAAAAAATATCAGATAAATTTTCCCCAATAACTAAGTCTTTTGGATATTCAAAAATACTTTCTGCTCCTTTATTCCAGAAAGTAATTTTACCTTCGTCGTCTGTAATAATTACTGCTTCATAAAATTTTTTATCTTCTTTTTTTTCTTTTTTCTTCTTAGAAGAAATTATTCCACTATAATTAGTGTTTTGTTTTATTTCTTTTAATTTTTCTTTCAATTTATTCAATTCATAATTTTTTATATCCAAATCCAAAAAAACTTTTGCCTTATTTAATAATAATTTAGAATTTATTGGCTTAGAGATAAAATCAACTGGACCTTTTCCTATTCCTCTGATAACTAAATAATTATCCTTATAAAAGCCAGAAACAAAAATTATTGGTAAAGTTTCTGTATTTTCATCTTCTCGCATAAATTGAGCAGTTTCAAAACCATCCATATAAGGCATTTGAACATCCATAATTGCTAAGGCAAATTTATTATTTAGAGTTTTTGCAAGTGCTTCGTTTCCTGAAAATGCTCTTACAAAATCAACATTAAAATCTTTTAATAAATTTTCTAAAACAATTAAATTATTAATTCTATCATCAACAATTAATACTTTGGGTCTATAATTCATAAAAAATAATTCTATATAAAAAAAAATAAAAATAATTTTTTTTTTTCAATTCGGCATTTTTTATAATTTAAATAAAAAATTCTAACCTATAATAAAATTTATTTAAATTTTTTATGATTTTATTTTGAAATTAAAAAGCATTAAAATTTTGTATAGTTTTTGAAAAAAAATTTTTTCAAATTCGTCCAAAATTTTAATGTTTTTTATTTTGAAATTAAAAAAAATTTTTTCAAAATTCGTCCAAAATTTTAATGTTTTTTATTTTGAAAA
>NBLL01000079.1 GCA_002084355.1 Bacteroidetes bacterium 4572_128
GGAAATAGCTTTCTTGTAAAAATTATTATTGATAATAATGATATAGAAAATTTTGTGCAATTTCAACAGGAATTACCTGATGGATTTACAGCGAAAAAAGTAAATTTAAAAAACGGTATATTTTCATTTAAAAATCAAAAAGTTACTGTTAAATGGATAAAATTTCCAAAAAATAGGAAAATAATTTTTTCTTATAAAGTTTCCGTTAAAAATTTCATAGAAGGAGATTTTAAATTAAGTGGTATAATTTCTTATATAAATAATAATCAAAGAGAAGTAGTAAAATTACAAAATCATAAAATAAAAATTTCCAAAAAAAAAAATATTAAAGAATTAGTTAAAAACAACGAAATAAAATGTTTTAGGCAAAAACCTTATATGGATTTACAAGGAAATTATATTATAAATTTATTTGTAAATAAAAAAAATAATAAAAAGCACGCAAGAATAGCAGAAAATATTCCATTAGGTTTTGATGTTGAAGAAATTAATATTGAAGGTGCTTCTTTTAATTTTATAAAAAAAGACAGAGTAGCTCGTTTTTTATGGTTGAATTTACCTATAAAAAAAAAATATATTGTTAGTTATAAATTAATTCCACAAAAAAATAATGATAAAATTCCTAAAATAAAAGGTGTGCTTTCTTATGTTACCAATAATGATATTATTTATTTTGATATAATTGAAAAATCTAAAAATTTAAAAAATGCAAAATTACATAAAAAAAAAAATGAAAATCTTGAAAATAAATCAAGCATAATTTATAATAAAGATAAATACATAAATCTTAGAGACGTAGAAGAAGGTAATGAAATTAACGAAATTAATTCTCATAAAAATTTTAATAAAAAAAATAACATTAAAATTTATCAAAAAGATATTCCTAAATTAGAGTATAAAAAAGGTTTAGTTTACAGGATACAAGTTGCTGCAGCACTTAAAAACATTGATTTAAAATATTTTAGAAAAATGAAAATTGAGGATTTTATAAAAATGGAATATAATAAAGGATGGAAAAAATATCTTGTTGGAGAATTTGTAAACTATAAAAATGCTTCAAGTCATGTTGATTTCTTAAAAAAAGAAATTAAATTGAAAAATATTTTTATTGTTTCTTATTACGATGGCAAAAGAATAAATTTAAAAAAAGCAATGGAAAAAGAAAAAAATATTTATTAATTTCAAATAAAAAATATTAAAATTTTGGGCGTTTTTTTGAAAAAAATTTTTTTTGATTTTCAAATAAAAAATATTAAAATTTTGGACGATTTTTGAAAAAATTGTTTTTTTAATTGAAATTAAAAAATGTTAAAATTTTAGGCGTTTTTTTTCGACCAAACATTGGAGGTTAAAAAAGAAACCTCCAATGTTGTTTTATTTTTATTGTTTTCACCGCAGATTGTTAAATTTAAAATGTTAAAATTTTGGACGTTTTTTGAAAAAAAAAATTTTTTCATTTTTTAAAAATGTTGAAATTTTAGGCGTTTTTTGAAAAAAAAATTTTTTAACATTTTTCGACCAAACATTGGAGGTTAAAAAAGAAACCTCCAATGTTGTTTTATTGTTTTCACCGTAGATTGTTAAATTTAAAATTTTGGACGATTTTTGAAAAAAATTTTTTAAATTTAAAAATATTAAAATTTTGGGCGTTTTTTGAAAAAACTTTTTTCTCGTTAAAAATTAAAAATTTTGGACGATTTTTGAAAAAATGCCGTTTTTTTTTAATTTACAGATAGTTTATTTTTTTAAATATCTTTCAGCATCGAGAGCGGCTTGACAACCAGAACCTGCTGCTGTAATTGCTTGTCTGTAAATAGAATCTTGTACATCTCCACAAGCAAAAACTCCTTCTACATTTGTTTTACTATTTCCTTTTTCTGTTATAATATAACCAATTTCATCTGTTTTTAAATAATCTTTAAAAATATCAGAATTTGGTTTATGACCAATTGCCACAAAAAAACCGGAGATATTTATTCTTACTTCTTCATTATTTTTATTTATTAAAATAGCACCTTCTAAATTATTATTTCCAAATAATTTTTTTGTATTATGCTCGAAAAGAATTTCTATATTTTTTATTTTAAGAACTCTATCACGCATAGTTTTAGAAGCACGCATATAGTTTTTTCTTATTATCAAATAAACTTTTTTACAAATTCCAGAAAGATAAACAGCTTCTTCAGCGGCAGTATCTCCTCCTCCAACTACAGCAACATCTAAGTTTCTATAAAAAAATCCGTCACAAGTTGCACAAGCAGAAACTCCAGAGCCAAGAAATTTCGTTTCACTTTCTAAACCGAGATATTTTGCCGTTGCTCCGGTGGCAATAATTACAATGCTTGTTTCTATTAATTTCCCATCATCTGTCCAAACCTTATGATTTTTTTTTGAAAAATCTGTTTTTGTTGCTACTCCGTCTCTCACTTCTACACCAAATCTTTCGGCTTGTTTTTTCAAATCTTCCATCATTTCAAAGCCAGAAACACCATTTGGATAACCGGGAAAATTCTCTATTTCTGTTGTGGTTGTTAATTGACCACCAGCTTGAAGCCCTTGATATAAAACAGTTTTTAAATTTGCTCGGGAAGTGTAAATTGATGCTGTATAGCCTGCTGGTCCAGAACCAATAATTAAACAATCAACTTTCTCTGTTACAAATTTTTTTTTTGTAACATTATTATCTTCTAAATTTATTTTCTTAAAAAAACTCATAATTTTTATAAAAATTTTTTACAAATTATAATTTTATTTTTAATTTTATTAAAATTTTTTTTTATGAAATATTTAATAAGTTTATTTTTTCTTGTTTTTTTTATTCAAAGTTTTTTTTCTCAGGAAAAAGAAGATGATGATGGTTTACTTAGTAAAGAAGAACTTCTTTTAAAAAAGGTTTATAAATCAATAGATAGTGCTGTTTTAGAATCTGATTCAGTTTATCGTATGAGTTTATATAATCAACAATTAAAAGAATTACCTCCGGAAGTTTTTTCTTTCGAAATTTACAGGAGTTAATTTTATCTTTTAACGAACTGGAAGAAATTCCAATAGAAATTTTTTCTCTCAGTAATTTACAGGAACTTGCTTTACAGCATAATAAAATTAAAGAATTACCGAAAGAAATTGGAAATTTGAAAAACTTAGAAAGGTTATTCTTATACAATAATAAAATAAAAAAACTTCCGAAAGAAATAGGAAACTAGAAATAGAAGGTTTAGAAAAATTAGAAATTTTTTTTATTAATAAAAATAGGATAAGAAAATTTCCCGAAGAGATAAAAAAATTAGAGTTTCTTAAAAAATTAGATGTGGCAGGAAATCCAATAGTAAGAAAAAAAAGAAAAATGAAAAAGTTAAGAATGTGGTTACCTATAACAAAAATTAGATATTATTAAAAAAAATACATTTTTTAAGAAAAATTTTTTTTATAAAAAAAAAAAATGAATTTTTGAAAAAAAATTAAAAAAATATGTCTGATATTAACAAATCATATATTTGTGTTTTGAGTAATTCTCTTTATGGAAATTACCTAAAAATAACTCATACGAAAATTTCACCTGTGCAATATGCCGTGCAATTATCGGAAAATAAAGCTGTGCCAAGTCCACTTGTTGTTGTTCATTATAAGCCGTTTTATGAATATTTATATGCCATGAAACAAATTTATAAAAAGTTTAAAAAAAACAAGGTTTCTGGAAAAAATTTTTTTAGTATAGATATAAAAGAAATTAGCAATTTTATAGATGAACTTGCTGTAGAAGACTTTCGTAGGGAATTAAAAAGGAAAAATATTTACGAAAAAGATTTTAAAAATTTAGAAAAAGAACTTCGCAGAGAAGAAAAAAAATCTGAATATAAAAAATCTAATAAGTTAGAATCTTTGAAAATATCTCTATATAATGAAAAAGATCAAAAATAGAAAAACTCTATAGAGAGGTTAAAATTTTGCAAGGAAAAGATAATAAAGAAATTTCTAAATTGCTAATTAAAATCAAAGATAAAGAAAAAGAAATTAGACGTTTAACAGAAAAATTAAATGAATTTGGAGATAATTTTATTGTCAGCGATTTATTGAGTGAATCGGAATTAAATCGCACAAAAAAATTTAGTTCTATGAAACAAGCAATGGGAGATGCAAAAAATGTTTATAGGCTTTATTTGTGGAATGCAAATCTTGAGAAAGTTTCTCCAAAAATTTCAAATTTTAAAAATTTGCAAGAATTGTATTTGTGGAATAACAAATTAGCAACTTTACCGTCTGAAATTTCAAACTTGCAAAATTTACAAAAATTATTCTTATCAGAGAATAAATTTAAAACTCTTCCGGAAGAAATTTTAAATTTAAAAAAACTTGAAAAATTAGATTTAAGAGCTAATGATTTTATGTTTTTAACGGGAGAAATTAGTCGTCTAAGTAAATTAAAAATTTTGTATTTATCAAATAATAGATTGACAAGTATGCCAGAAGAAATTGAAGATTTGATATATTTAAAAGAGTTAGATTTGCGTGGAAATCCAATTCCGTCAGAAGAAAAAAAACGATTAAAAAAATTATTAAATAAAGTGGAAATTAGATTTTAGAAAAAATATTAAAAGAATATTATTTTGAAAAAAAATTTTTTTTTAAAATTCGTCAAAATTTCAATATTTTTTCATAAAATCATCCAAAATTTTAAATTTTTATAATTTTAAAAAAAAATATTTCATAAAAAAGCAAAATTTTATTTTAAAAAAAAATTTTGCTTTTCATAAAAAAGCAAAATTTTATGAATATTATAATTTTTAAATTTTTTTTTTTTTATAAAAACGACAAAATTTTATGAATTTAAAATTATATTTTTTAAAAAAAATACATCACAACAAATAAAAATCTATAATCTGTAACAGCTTTTGTATTTTTTATTTTTCCTTTATTTTCAAAATCTATTTTTCCATAAGAAACCGTTGTTCTTTCTGTTTCGAAAGCGATTTGAAATTTATTAATCTTTTTTGAAATATGCGATGTTATTTTATATAAATTATCTATATTTTCGCCTCTTGCATAAAAAATAGAATTTTCAATAATATCATCAGTAGTTCCTAAATTTTTTAAAAAACCACCATAAATACTAAACCTATAATTTTTTTCATAAACAATATTTGTCCATATATTAAAATGATTTGTTGGAGTATAAGTTTCTTTTCCAGTTTTTTTATCTATAGAAGAAATTGCATAACCTCCAAGAGTTAAATGTTCAAATAAATTTTGAGAGTAAATTATTTTTGTTTTTAGCGTAAAGTTTTTTCCAATTTTTGTTTTAAAAAAACTTGCAAAAGAGAAACTTTTAATTTTTTCATTTGTTTTAAAAAAGTCTTCATCAATTAGGAATTTTTGCATTTTGTAAAAATTCAGAACTATATTTTATTTCGTCTTTTTTCAAAGGTCCTGGACTTTTAAAATCTCTTTGAGTAATTGCTGACATCATAATTGTAAAATTTTTATACTTCTTTGTAATTCTCAACTGCGGTGTTCTATTTAATAATTGAATTGGAACTCCAGTATGCAAAGCCATTACATTTGGAATGGCTTCCAAAATAAAAAATCCGTTTGCATTGCTATTTTCTGTTCCTGTAAAATCTCCTTCCAAAATAGCCGAAGTTTTCCCATTTAAAATTTCTATTTCTTTCATATCAAAACGAATTCTTGATTTCATAGAAACAGCATTTAAATATCCATCTTCATTAATATCATCTCCGTTTTTGTCTAATTCTATATTTTTAGGATAAAGAGAAACTAAACCATCTCTCGCAGAAACATATTGCCTTGTGTGATACCAAGCGTCATAAGACACAAAACCAGAAATTTTAATTTTAAAATCTTTAAAATGATTATTTTCTTGCGAAAAAATAAATTTAAAATTTATAAAAATAATTATTATTATAAAAGTGTTTTTCATATTTTATATAAGAAATTAAAAATTTTTCATTTCATTAATAATTTTCATAGTTGCGACAAAAAAAAATGACAATTTATGCTCTTCATTTTCATGAAAGTAAAATGATAGTTTTTGCAAATTATTTGAGTAATTTATAAAATATGTCCCACGATTTTATTATCGTGGGAATTAATTCCCTAATAATTGAAAATATTTTTAAGATTTATTTAAAATCACTAGGGTTGCACCGTAACCGTATTCTTTAAAAGACGCATCTTGATGTTTAAAATGTTTATAATCTTTATCAAGAATTTTTCTTATTTCTTCTTTCAAAACTCCATTTCCGACACCGTGAATAAAAATAATTTTATTTAAATTATTAATAATTGCACTTTCAAATTCAGAACGAAAGCGATTTAATTGAATTGTTAAAATAGCAAAACTCGAAAGACCTGATTCATCTGGAATTAATTTTTTAATGTGTAAATCAACTTCTTTTAGAGGCAAAATATTATTAATTTCTTTTTCTTCAGAAATTTCTTTTTTTATATCATTACCTATCAAATTATTTTCTTTTTCTTTTACAATTTTTTTTATTTCTTTGCTATCTAATTTTTTAAATTTCTTCTCAACTTTATCAGCTTCAATTTTAAAAATTATCGCTTCACTATAAAAAAAATCATTTTCTACGAAATTTTTTTCTTTATAAAATTTAATAGGTTTTATTTTTAATTTTTTTGTTATAGTATCTTGCAAATTATAAATACCATTTTTATAAGTAATGATTTGAAAAATAAAAGTAGATAATTCGTTTAAATCAGAACGTTTATATGTTTCTATAAAAAATTTTGTATTTGGCATAATTGTAGAGCAAATTATAATTACTATCATTAATTAAATAAACATCTAAATTGTCAAAATTTGCAATATCTTCTTCCTTAGGAATAAAAGCGAAAAAAATATTTATTTCATTATTATTAGATTTTTTTTTGATTATTTCAATTTTTTTTTCCGGAGGCTTAATTTTTTCTCTGACAAATATTTTCCTATCAGGTTTTTTTTCTTCTGTATTTATTAGTTCATTTTCTAAATAAGGTATTTCAAAACCTTCTTCCAATGAAACATAGATAACTTTATCTTCTATACGAGCAATTTTACCGCCTCCAGTGTCATCTAAAAATCTGACTTTATCTCCAATTTGAAAATCCATTTTTTTATTTTATTAAAAATTTTTTCAAAAGTATTTAAATTTTTTATTTTAAAATAAAATAAATTAATAATATTTGGTTTAAAAATTGTTATTTTTTTTTAAATTTGCTTTTTTAAAATAAAAAAATTATGAAAGATAAAATTGTATTAATAACGGGTTCTACAGATGGAATAGGAAAAAAAACAGCCTTTGATTTAGCAAAAAAAGGGGCAAAAGTTATAATACACGGACGAAATCAAGAAAAAACAGAACAAGTTTTTAAAGAAATTCAAGAAAAAACCGAAAATAAAAATCTTGATTTTGTTGTTTCTGATTTTATTTCTATGGATGAAATAAAGAAAATGTCGGAATTGTTGAAAAATAAATACGAGAAAATTGATGTTTTAATAAATAATGTAGGAATGATTTCCAAGAAAAAGGAATTCTCAAATGAAGGAATAGAATCCATTTTTATGGTAAATTACCTTTCTACTTTTATGAATACATTGCTTCTTTTTGATTTAGTAAAAAATTCTGAATTGAAACATATTTTAAATATTAGTTCTATGATGCATTCTAATATGATAGAATTTGATAATTTACAAGGTCAAAAAGTTTTTGACCCTTATAAAATGTATGCCGTTTCAAAACTTTGTGTTATTTTGTTTTCTTATTACCTCGAAGGAAATTTAAACTCAGATAAAGTTTATATAAATTCTATGCATCCAGGTGTAATAAATACTAAACTTTTGGAAAACCGTTGGATAGGTGGTAGTTCAGCTGATTTTGCTTCTGAAAATATTAGACGTGTTGTTAAATTGCAAAAAGAAAGCCTTTTTAGTGGGAAATATTTTGTAAGTAAGAGAATGACCATTTCTTCCAGAATTTCTTATTCTGGAGAAGCACAAAAAAAATTATGGGAAATTAGTCAGAGATTAACAGACATTCATTTTTCATTTTAATAAAATTATAATTTATAATGATTAATCAAGATACTATATGTGCAGTTGCTACTCCAAGAAGTGAAGGAGCAATTGCAATTATTAGAATTTCTGGAAAAAATGCAATTTCAATTGGTGAGAAAATTTTTTTTTTTAAAAAAAGTGGGAAATTTTTAAAAAATCAAAAAAAAAATACTATACATTTTGCTTATATAAAAGACGAAAATAAAATCATTGATGAAGTTCTTTTTTCTTTATTTAGAGCTCCAAATTCTTATAATGGTGAAGATATAATAGAAATTTCTTGTCATGCGTCCATTTTTATCCAAGAAGAAATTTTAAAATTAATAATAAAAAATGGTGGACGTTTAGCCAAAGAAGGAGAATTTACTCTAAGAGCATTTTTAAATGGAAAAATGGATTTATCTCAGGCTGAGGCTGTTGCAGATTTAATTCATTCGACAAATGAAGAAAATCATAGAATTGCAATGAAGCAAATGAGAGGTGGTTTTTCTTATGAAATTTCTATACTAAGAAAGAAGTTATTAAATTTTATTTCGCTGATAGAATTAGAATTAGATTTTTCCGAAGAAGATGTAGAGTTTGTTGACCGTCGTGATTTTAAAAATTTAATTCTTGAAATAAAAAGAAAAATTGACATTTTAAAAAATTCTTTTCATCTAGGAAATGTAATAAAAAATGGTGTTCCAGTTGCAATTGTTGGAGATACAAATGTAGGAAAATCTACACTTTTAAATGCTATTTTAAATGAAAATAAAGCAATAATTTCGGAAATTCCTGGAACAACAAGAGATTTTATAGAAGATATTATAAATATAAAAGGAATGGATTTTCGTTTTATAGACACTGCTGGTTTGCGGAAAACTAAGGATAAAATAGAAAAACTTGGCATAGAAAAAACTTTTGAAAAAATTAAAAATGCAAAAATTGTTTTATTTTTAATAGATGTAAAAAAAGAAATTCCAGAGAAAAAAATTTTAGAGATAAAATCTAAATTAGATAAAAATCAAATATTAATTCTTGTTTTAAATAAAATTGATATTTTAAAAAAAAATGTTGATTTTCATAAAAAAATTTTTTTTATGAAAAAAGAAGAAATTATTTTAATTTCTGCAAAGCATAAAAAAAACATTGAAAATTTAAAAAATAAATTATTTGAAATAATTAATCTACAAAAAGATAATAATATTATTATAAATAATTTAAGACATTTTCAAGCATTAGAAAATTCTTATTTTTCTGTATTAAGAATAATAGAAGGTTTGAAAAATCAAATTTCAAGTGAATTTTTAACTATGGATGCGAGAGAAATCCTAAGAGATTTTGGTGAAATTACAGGCGAAATTACAAATGATGAAATATTAAAAAATATTTTTTCAAAATTTTGCATAGGAAAATAAATTTTTAATTATATTAAAATAAAATTATATTTATTGAGGAATAAAAAAATAAATTTCATTCCTCTTTAAAAATTCCTAATTAATAATCAATATTTCTTTTTCAATAATTTTATTATTGTTTAAAATGTAATAAAGATAAAAACCACTTTTTAAATTTTTTTTTCAAAAAACAGTAAATATTTTGACATTTTTTATAATTAAAAAAAAAATTTTTTTTTCAAAAAAACGTCCAAATTTTTATGATTTATTAATAATAATAAAAAAAAAAATTTCAAAAAACGTCCAAATTTTTATGATTTTTAATAATAAAAAAAAATTTTTTTTCAAAAAACGTCCAAATTTTTATGATTTTTAATAATTAAAAAAATAAAAAATTTTAATAATTTATTTATGAAAATTTTTTTATTAAAAAACGTTTTTTTTTAAATTTAATTTTTGAAATTATTTTATATTTGATATTTTAAAATTTAAAAAAAATAAAAAATTTTATGAAAAATTATATAATTTATAAAAAAATTTTTCTTAAAAAACCGATATTATTTTTAATTTTCATGTTTTTGTATTTTTCTTTTTTTTCTATAAATAGAAAAATACAAATAAAAGAAAATCAAATAAATATTTCCGGTTTAGAAGAAAATTATTGTGAAAATTCCGAAAAAGTAACTTTAATAGGAGAACCAGAAGGAGGAATTTTTAATGGTCCCGGAATGTATGGAAATGAATTTAGACCAAATTCTTTAGCAGCAGGAACTTATGAAATAACTTATAATTGGGAGGATGCGAGTGTGACAAAAACCGTTACTATTAATCCAGTTACAGAATTAAATTTTGAAAATTTAGAATTAGAAAACTTTTTTTGTCAGAATGATACAAATAATATCGTTTTAAAAGCAAATGTGCAAGGAGGAATTTTCTCCGGAAATGGTGTTCAAGACAGTATTTTTTCACCTTTTTTGCTTGACGAAGGTTTGAATACAATTCATTATGAATATTATAATGAGTATAATTGTTTTATTACAATAGAAAAAGAAATTGAAATAAAAGCAAAACCAAATTTAAGCTTTTCAAATTTAGAGAATAGATATTGCAAAAATTCTATTTAGAAATTGGAGATTATACTATTTCTTATTC
Source organism: Bacteroidetes bacterium 4572_128 (assembly GCA_002084355.1). GTDB lineage: Bacteria > Bacteroidota > Bacteroidia > Bacteroidales > 4572-128 > 4572-128. The sequence continues at coordinate 10,597 of NBLL01000079.1, forward strand.
TTACACAGATGAAAATAATTGTAAAGACAGCATTTCAAAAAATGTTATAATTAATCCAATTCCTGAATTAAATTTTAATTCTTTGGAAGCAGAATATTGTTATAATTCTCATGACATAATTTTAAATGCAGAACCAGAAGGAGGAACTTTTGAAAATGAAGCAGTTGATGGAAATATTTTTAATCCATCTTTACTTTCAAGTTCTGGAGAAACTAACATAATTTATAATTTTACAGATGAAAATAATTGTCAAAATACAATTTCACAAACAATAAATATTCTCGATTTGCCAGAAATTGATTTTTACGGTTTAGATGAAAATTATTGTAATAATGATAATTCTGGAATTATTTTAACTGGCGATCCTGCAGGAGGAGTTTTTTCTGGTCACGGAATAATTGGAAATAAATTTTATCCAAAAAATCTTTCCGAAGGAACTTATGAAATTACATATAATTTAAGCGACGAAAATCTTTGTTATAATTCTGTAAAAAAAATTGTAAATATTTTTGAAACTGGAGAAATTTCTATAGAAAATCTTGAAAATGAATATTGTATAAATTCTGATAATGTAAATTTAGAAGTAAATATAAATGGAGGAATTTTTTCCGGCGATGGAATAATCGGAAGTATTTTTTCACCGAATGATGCTGGAGTTGGAGTAAAAACTATAAATTATTCTGTGGAAAACTATAGTAATGGTTGTCAATTGAGCTATTCAAAAAATATTGTTATTTATGATTTGCCAGAAGTAACTATGCAATCTTTGACAGAAAATTATTGTGTCAATTCAGATGATGTTGCTATAATTGTTTTTCCTGAGAATGGTGAATTTTCTGGAGATATAGAAATTTTAAACAACACTTTTTCGCCAAGTAATATTGTCGCAGGAAATTATGAAATTTCATATTCGTACACAAATGAAAAATCTTGTTCTAATACAATAACACAAAATATTTCCATTCATAATTTACCGAATTTAAATTTTGAAGGTTTAGAAAGTTCTTATTGTGGAAATGAAAATCCTGTAAATTTAACGCCAAATATTGAAGGAGGAATTTTTTCTGGAGTTGGAGTAAATTCTGCCAACGCAACTTTTAATCCAAACAATCTTATTCCAAATGAGTATGAAATTTATTATACATTTACAGATGAAAATTCCTGTACAAATATAGATACTCAGAAAGTAGAAATTCTTGGTCTTTATGATTTAGAGATTTTAAATCTATATGATTCTTATTGTTCTGATGCTTTGCCTATTTTGTTAGAAACAAATTTGAACGGTGGAACTTTTATTGGAAATGGAATGGTTGGAAATCAATTTAGACCGTCAGATGCAGAATATGGGATTTTTGAAATTTCTTATCAATTTAGCGACGCAAATTTATGTGTCAGTGAAGTTAAAAAGATGGTTACTGTTTATTCTGCTCCGGAAGTTGATTTTGAAAATTTAGAGAGTGATTATTGTGAAAATTCTAATGTCGTAAATTTAGTTGGAATTCCTGAAAATGGAAGTTTCGAAGGAAATGGAATTGACGAAAAATCTTTTAATCCAGAAATTGCTGGTGAAGGTATTCATTCTATTTCTTATTCTTATACAGACGAAAATGGTTGTTATGCTTCAAAAATAAAAACCGCTATAGTTCATCCGATAGAAGATATTGATTTTAACGGTATAGAGGAAGAATATTGTTTGAATACAGAAGATGCTATTTTAACTTCGGAAACAGAAAATGGGACTTTTTATGGTGATGGAATTTATGGAAATTTATTTAAGCCAAATTTGGCTGGAGTTGGAAATCACACAGTAACTTATTCTGTTACAGATGAATATCTTTGTACACATTCTAAAACTAAAAATCTTGTGGTTTACGATTTGCCAAATGCAAATTTTATTAATTTTGACCAAACTTATTGTTTAACAAGTCCAGAAGTAATTTTACTTCCTGGTAATAAAAATGGCATTTTTTCCGGAGACGGAATAATTGAAAATGAGTTTAAATTTTCGCCAGAACTTGCTGGTCTTGGTGAGCGTCAAATTACTTACACAGTAACAGACGAAAATAATTGTACAAATACAGAAACAAAAAAAACTGATATTTTGGAAGTTCCTGAATTAGAAATTTTGGGTTTAGAAGACAATTATTGTATTGGAACTACAGAAATTGAATTATCTGCAAATTTAGAAGGAGGAACTTTTTCTGGCGATGGAATAGTTGGAAATTATTTTTATCCAAATAATTTAGAAGTTGGAACTTATGAAGTTTTTTATAGTTTTAATAATTATTGTGATAATACCATCAGCAAAACTGTAAATATTCGTGGATTACCAGAATTAGATTTTGATGGTTTAGATGAAAATTATTGTCATAATGCTGATTTTGTAAATCTTTCCTCAGAGCAAGAAAATGGTATTTTCATATACTTACACAGACGAATTTAATTGTGAAAATTCAATTTCAAAAAATGTAAATATTTATGAAATTGCAGAATTAGATTTTGATGGTTTAGATGAAAATTATTGCATAAATTCTGTATCTGCTATTTTAACTCCAAATATTGAAGGAGGAAGTTTTTCCGAAAATATAGAAAATAATGAATTTAATTCTCAAAATTTCCAGAAATAAATATTTTAAATTTAGACGATGAATATTGTGAAAATTCTTTTTCTGTAAATTTAGAATCATCGCCTGCAAATTGTAATTTTTCTGGAAACGGTGTAATTGATAATGTTTTTACACCGTCTTTAGCTTCGTCTGGAATTAACACAATTATTGCAACTTTTACAGATGAAAAAAATTGTTCAAATTCCATTTCAAAAGATATTTTAATTTTTGATATGGAAGATTTAACTATAGAAAATCTCGAAAATGATTATTGCGAAGATGCAGAAAAAGTTACTTTATCTGCAAATATAGATGGAGGAACTTTTAGCGGAGCTGGTATAAATGAAGATATTTTTAGCATAAATAATTCTGGAATTGGTGAACATACAATTTATTATAATTACACAGATGAAAATTCTTGTACACAAACAATTTCTCAAAATGTTAATGTCCATCAAAATCCAGTTGTTGATTTGGGTTACACAACAAATGTTTTTACAAATACGTATGCAGATATTATTTTAAATGCTGGTGCTGGATTTTCATCTTACGAATGGCAAGATGGCTCTAACGCACAAGCTTTTAATGTTCAAAATTGGGGAATTTATAGTGTAGAAGTTACAGATGAAAATTCTTGTAAAAGTACTGCTACCGTATCTATTTTTCAAAGTAACAATGATTTAGGAATAAAAAAAATTATTTCTCCTGTTTCAAAATGTGAATTAAGTAACAGCGAAAATATTATTTTAGAAATAGAAAATTGCGGTGAAACTATTTTAGTAGGCGAAACTATCACCATAAATTATAATATCGGTGCAACTCCTTTTGTTGAAGTAATTACATTAGAAGAAGATTTTCTTGCTTATACAAGTTTAACACATACTTTTTCACAAACAGTAGATTTTTCTAATTTTGAAAGTTATAATTTGGCGTTTTCTTTGGCAGGTGGAGATGGAGATTTTACTAATGATACAAAAAATGCTGTAATTAAAAATTTAAATTTTGTTGATTTAAATTTAGATTTTGAAAATTTAGAAGACAATTATTGTATAAATTCTGAAAATTCTTTATTAACTATAAATGTAGAAGGTGGAATTTTTTCTGGAAATGGAATTAATGAAAATTATTTTTCTCCAGAATTGGCTGGTGAAGGAATTCATGAAATTAAATATACTTATATAAATGAAAATAATTGTGTTTCTGAAGTTACAAAAAATGTAGAGGTTTTTGACGTTCCAAATTTTGATTTTGAAATTAATGATTCATATTGTATGGGTTCAAATCCAGTGGTTTTAAATACTTTTGTTGAAGGAGGTAATTTTTCCGGAAACGGAATTAATGGAAATAATTTTAATCCTAATGTTGCAGGAGTTGGAAGTCATAATATTTCTTATAATTACACAGACGGAAATAATTGTAATTATGAAATTACAAAATCAGTAAATATTTATGAGCCGCTTATTGCTAATATTAACGGTTTAAATGATGTTTATTGTAAAAATGGAGAAAGCTCAATTTTAATTGGGTTTCCAGAAAATGGTTCTTTTTCAGGAAATGGAATTAATGGAAATGTTTTTGACCCTAATTTTGCAAATGACGGTGAAAATATAATTTATTATAATGCTACAGATTTTAACGGTTGTGCGGTAAATACGACAAAAAATATTTTTGTTAATTCTTTGCCTAATTTAGATTTTTCAGGTTTGGAAGGAGAAATTTGTATTAATTATGATAAAATTTTATTAAATCCTAATTTAGAAAATGGAACTTTCTCAGGTGAAGGAATTATAGAAAATAATTTTTTTAATCCTAAAATTCCTGGACTTGGAAACACTTCTGTAAATTATACTTATAAAGATGAAAATAATTGTGTAACACAAATTACAAAAGAAATTGAAATTCTTGGAGTTGAAAATAATTTAGATTTCGATGGTTTAGAAAACGAATTTTGTATAGATTCGGAAGATGTAATTCTTATACCGAATATAGAAAACGGTAATTTCGAAGGAGAAGGAATTAATGAAAATATTTTTTCACCTACAGAAGCTGGAGTAGGTTCAAAAAATATTACTTACTCTATAAATACAGAAAATAATTGTTTAATTTCTGTTACAAAAAATGTAATTATTCACGGTTTACCGTCTTTGGAATTTAAAAATTTAGAAGATTTTTATTGTGTTTCTGAGCAAGGTTTTATTATGAATACAAATTATATGGTTCAGGAACTCATACTATAAATTATAATTTTACAGACGAAAATTCTTGTGAAAATACCATTTCAAAAGAAGTAGAAATTATCGAATTGCCTGATGCAAGTTTTACAGAATTAGAAGAAGAATATTGTTTAAATACTCCAGCTATAGATTTAGAAGCTTCAAATGAAGGAGGAATTTTTTCCGGAGATGGAATAATAGAAAATAAATTTTATCCAGAATTTGCAGGACTTGGAACTCATGTTTTAGAATATTCTTATACGGATGAAAATAATTGTAAAAATGATTTTTCACAAAATGTAACAATTAGAAATATTCCAAATGTAAAATTTAGAATGTTGGATAATAGTTTTTGTAAATCTGACGAAGCCATAGAATTGGAAGCAGAACTCATAATATTGAATATAATTATGTAAATAATTTTAATTGCAGCAATACTGCTATAAAAAGTTTTACTATAAATGATGTTCCAAGTTTAGATTTTCAAGGACTTGAAAATGAATATTGTCATAATTCTGACATTGTGAATTTAACACCAAATTTAACTGGTGGAATTTTTAGCGGAATAGGAATTTATGAAAATACTTTTAATCCATCTTCATTAGAGGCAGGAGTTTATAATATAAGTTACTCTTTGAATACAGAAAATAATTGTTATTCAACCGTAGAAAAATCTGTTACCATTTTACCAATAATTGACGTAAATTTTACAAATTTAGATACTGACTTTTGTATAAATGAGACAAATATGACTTTGTCAGCAAGCGACGAAAATGCAACTTTTTCCGGAACAGCGGTTAATGAAAATATTTTTAATCCAAGTGTTGCAGGAATTGGAACGAATACAATAAATTTACATTTTACTGACGAAAATAATTGTAATATTGTAAAAAGTGAAATTGTAAATATACATTCTTTGCCGAATGTTGATTTTCAAAATTTAGAAAACGAATATTGTTTAAGTTCTGATACTGTACATTTACAAGGAAATTTTGAAAATGGAAATTTTTATTTTGATAATTCGGCTCTGGGAGATACTTTTTTTAGAATTGATAATTATAATGTTGGAAATCATCAAATAAAATTTTCTTATTTAGACGAATTTAATTGTTTTTCTTATAAAACTAAGGATTTTGTTATTGCTAATTTGCCACAAATAGAATTTGTAAATTTAGAAGAAGAATATTGTAAAAATTCTGAAGAAGTAATTTTACAGTCAAATTTTCCAGAAAGTATTTTTTCCGGAGATGGAGTTGTTGATGGAGTTTTTTATCCAAATCTTTTAGATGAAAATGTAGAAACTACAATTATTTACTGTTCATATACAGATGAAAAATCTTGTGTAAATTCTATAGAAAAAGAAATTACAATAAATTATCCAACAGAAATAAGTTTTGAAAATTTAGAAAATTCATATTGTTTAAATGATGAAATTGTAGTTTTAAATTCAGAATTTGAAAATTCTTATTTCTCTGGAAATGGAGTTATAGGAAACACTTTCAATCCAGAACTTGCTGCAGCAGGAGAGCATAATATTTATTTACATTTTGTAAATGATAAGAATTGTTTTTCTGATATTTCGCAAAGCGTAAATGTTTTAGAATTGCCGAATTTAAGTTTTGAAAATTTAGAAAATTCATATTGTAAAAATGACGAAAAAATTGCTTTGGAAGCAAATTTTGAAAATGCAGTTTTTGAAATTCAAGAAGAAGAAAAAGATACTTTAGATATTCCAAACTTGGAAGTTGGAAGTTATAATATTATTTGTAATTATACAGATGAAAATTCTTGTTCAAATTCCATTTCAAAAAATGTAATTATAAATAACTTTCCTGACGCAAATTTTCAAGGTTTAGATACTGCATATTGTCAAAATTCTTTATTTTCTGTTTTACAAGCAAATGAAAATGGAGGAGAATTTAATGGTGATGGTCTAATTGAAAATATTTTTTATCCGAATTTATTAGATTCAGGAAATTATGAAATTTCTTATAATATAACTAATGAAAATAATTGTTCAAATTCTTTTACAAAACTTGTAAAAATTCATCATTTATTGAAGGTTTTGGAATAGAAAGTGATTCTATTTTTAAAGCTATTAGCTCTGGAGAACAAATTATTTTTTATAATTACACAGATACAAATAATTGTTTTCAGAAAGTTTCGAGAATTACAAATATAAATAATTTGCCAATTATTGAATTTAATGAATTAGAAAAAAACTATTGTAAAAATGATATTTTAATTCCTTTGAATGGAAATAAATTAGGTGGTATTTTTTCCGGAGATGGAATAATAGAAAATAATTTTAATCCATCTTTGACAGAAGCTGGAGAAAATCAAATAACTTATTCATATACAGATAACAATAATTGTACAGCAGAAATATCTAAAAATTTTAATATTAATCCTTTGCCTGATTTAAGTTTTGAAAATTTAGAAAATCATTATTGTAAAAAAGATGAAATTATAAATATACAAACATCTCCAACTTATGAAAATACTATTTTTTCTGGTGGAAATACAGATAAAGATGACGAACTTTCATTAAATGAAATTGGAACTTTTATAATAAATGCATCTTATACAGATGAAAATTTATGTGAAAATTCCATTTCACAAAATATAGAAATTCATGATTTACCAACCGTTTCTATTAATTTGGATTCTTTAGATTATTGCAAAGGTAATTCTTTACACCAATTAAGTGTTTCGCCAGAAGGAGGAACTTTTGAAGGAATGGAAGTTATTGATAATTCTTTCAGTATAGATAAATTGGAAAGTGGAGATTATAAAATTGTTTATGAGTTTACAGATGGATTTTCTTGTACTGAAAAAGACTCTGTAAATTTCGAAATTCATAATTTACCGAGTGTAAGTTTTTCTGGAATAGAAGAAGAGTATTGTTTAAATAATGATACCGTTCATTTAAATGGAACTCCGGAAAATGGAATTTTCTCTAACTATACAGATACTTCATTTTTTGTGCCGTCTATTTCTGGAGATTTTGAAATTAAATATGAGTTTGTGGACGAGTTTTTTTGTAAAAATTCGCAAACAAAAAACTTTACAGTTCATAATTTACCAAATATTTCTTTCGAAGGTTTAGCGGAAAATTATTGTAAAAATAGCGAATTTGATATTTTAACAGCAAGTATTTCTTCGGCGACTTTCTCTGAAAATATAGAAAATGAAAATGAATTTCATCCGGAAAATGCGGACATTGGAGAAAATACGATTTTTTTAACTTACACAGACGAAAACCTTTGTACTGCTTTGGATTCTCAAAAAACTATAGTTTATGAAATTCCAGAGATAACTTTTGAAATTGAAAATAATGTATTTTGTATAAATGATGCGCAAATTTTTTTAGATGTAAATCCATTAGGGGGAACTTTCGAAGGAAATGCTCTTACAAATAATTCATTTTTCCCATCTGAAGCAGGAGCAGGAACTCACGAAATTATTTATACTTATACTGATGAAAATTTTTGTGCAAATTTTGTTATGCAAGAAATAATTGTAAATCCTTTGACGGATTTGAGTTTTATAAATTTAGAAGAAAGATATTGTGAAGATTTTGGAGATATAGAATTGCAAGCATATCCAAGTGGTGGAAAATTTTATAAGAACAATTCTTTTGAAGATGAAATTGAGAATTTTGTATATGAATATCCGGGGGATTATATTATTACTTATAAACACACAGACGAAAATAGTTGTAAAAATAGCATTTCAAAAAATATCAGAATAATGCCTTTGCCAAATGTTGATATTTTAAATTTGGATAGTATTTTTTGTGTAAATTCTAATGATATTGAGATTTTGCCATTTCCATTTACAGCAAAACTTTTTTATAATAATGAAGAAATAAATGAAAATATTTTTTCTCCAGAAGATTTTGGAGTAGGAAGTTTTGAAATTATTTGTAAATATGAAGACATAAACAATTGTAAAAATTCTAAAACGAAAATAATAAAAGTCAAAGACATTCCTGATGTGGAATTTTTATTAGATTCAGATACTTTATTATGTCAAAATAGTGATTCTATTTTATTAAAAGCCATTCCAAAAGGTGGAACTTTTTCTGGACTTGGTGTAGAAAAAGACTCTTGTTTTTTTCCTAAAATTGCAAATATTGGAACTCATAAAATTAAATATGTTTTCACAGATACTACAGCATCTGATAAAAAATGTTCAAATTTTGCGGAAATAAATTTAAAAGTAAATTCTTTACCAAATTTAGAATTTGAAAAAAGTATTATAGAAACAGATTTACCTTTGAATTTGTATAATACTTTGAATATTGAAAATACTGACACTGATACGAATTTTTTCAATTTCATTTGGAATGATGGTATTATTGATTTATTAAATTATGAGATTAAAAATTACGGTAATTATTCTTTAAAATTGGAAAATAGAGATACAAAATGTTCTATTTTTGAAAATATTTCTATTGAACGAAGTTCTAATTATGGAAGATTAGTAATTAATGCTTATCCAAATCCATCTTATTCTCGTGATAAGTTAATGATTTCTGTTGACCAACTTGAAAAAAAAGATGTTGTTATTGAACTTTTAACTTTTATTGGTCAAGTTTTATATCATAAAGAAATTAAAGATGTTTTATTTTTTGTTGATGAATTTGATATTTCTAATTTAGAAGAAGGAATTTATTTTATTAGAGTAAATTACGGAGTTCAAGAAAATACTATTAAAAAAGTTGTAATTATGAAATAATTATAATTATAAAAATTTCAAATTCCAAGTTCTTAAAATATGGAATTTGAAATTTTTTTCAAAAAAAACGCCCAAAATTTCAACATTTTTTATTTTAAAATAAAAAATTTTTTTTTCAAATTCGTCCAAATTTTTAATATTTTTAAATTTCAAAATAAAAAAAATTTTTTTTCAAAAATCATCCAAAATTTTAACATTTTTAAATTTCAAAATAAAAAAAATTTTTTTTCAAAATTCGTCCAAAATTTTAACATTTTTTAATTTCAAAAATCGTCCAAAATTTTAATAATTTTTAATTTCAAAAATCGTCTAAAATTTTAATATTTTTAAATTTCAAAATAAAAAAAAATTTTTTTTCATAATTCGTCCAAAATTTTAACATTTTTTAAATTTCAATTAAAAAAATTTTTTTTCAAATTCGTCCAAAATTTTAATATTTTTTAAATTGAAATTAAAAAAATTTTTTTCAAAATTCGTCCAAAATTTTAAGATTTTTTAATTTCAAAATTAAAAAAAAATTTTTTTTTCAAAATTCGTCCAAAATTTTAACATTTTTAAATTTCAAATTAAAAAAAATTTTTTTAATAATTCGTCCAAAATTTTAATATTTTTTAATTTCAAATTAAAAAAAATTTTTTTAATAATTCGTCCAAAATTTCAACATTTTTTAATTTCAAATTTAAAAAAAATTTTTTTCAAAATTCGTCCAAAATTTCAATGTTTTTGTGTTTTGGGTGGTGTTTTCAGCCATTATAAATTTATGATGGGTAATTTGTGCGGTGAAAACACCGCATCGCAGTAATAATTTACTCTTCATTTTTTTATTTTTATATAAAATGAACGAAAAAAAATTTAAAAATAAAAATATATTCCAGTCTCAAAATCAATAGCATACTGAATCATTTTTGAAAATTTCTGTATAATTTGATTACTATTGATTTTCATTTGATTGATAATTAAAAAGCATTCATTTAAACGATATATTTCTGTAATACTTTCATCTTCATAATCATCAATAATTGTATCACAAGTCGTATTAATTTTATCAAATATTTTTAAATTCCATAATTCTATAAATTCATTTTCGGATAATTTCCATTCAATTAATTCTTCAGGTTTTGCCATGTCATAATCCAATGCTAAAATTGCATCTTGATTTTTCGGAACTGTAATATATCTGATATGCTCTGTCATTTTATTCAAATAAAAAATGTGTTAATTGATTATATTCTGCTTGTGAATTTCCTATAATTTTTCCATTTATAATTTTATTATTTGGTATTTTTCCATTCAAATCTAAATAACAACGTTTGCCTGTTAATTTTGTGTTTTGTATTCTAAAATATTTTCCAGCTTTATCAACAACAAGCTGCATACCTGTTTTTTGATTTTTATAAATTGTCTTTCCTGTTTCTGTTGTTGATACTTTGGAATTTTTACCTGCAAATTTTTTAATATTTTTGTTTAAATCTGCTTTTTTCCATTACTATTATTAGAAGGTTGATTTAATAAATTCATGCAAAATATCACAACAAAAGAAAGAAAAAACATCATTGTTATTTGAGTAATAAATAATTTGCTTTTGTCTTTTGTTAAAGTTATTTTTTTTCCTAATAATACATTTATCAATTTTATCATTATAATCATTATAATTTTATTTTTATTAATTCCCTGCGATGCGGTGTTTTCACCGCACAATTATTCATAATGTCGGTGAAAACACCAACCAAGTGCAAAGATAATTTTTTATTAAAAAAAATTTTTTTCAAAATTCGTCCAAAATTTTAAGATTTTTAATTTTAAATTTAAAAAAAATTTTTTTCAAAATTCGTCCAAAATTTTAACATTTTTAAATTTCAAATTAAAAAAAATTTTTTTCAAAATTCGTCCAAAATTTTAATATTTTTTAATTTCAAATTAAAAAAAAATTTTTTTCAAAAATCATAAAAATTTTAACATTTAAATAAAAGAATTTTTTTCAAATTCACCCAAAATTTTAATATTTAAAAAAAAACAACATTGGAGGTTTTTTTAAAACCTCCAATTCAATGTTTGTAGAAATATTAAAACTTTGAACGAATTATGATTTTTTTTTAATCAAAAAAAATCGGCAATTTTAAAAATTTAAAAAAAAATTATTTTTTGTAAAAATTTTTTTTAATAAAAAACAAAGAAATTCCAAAAACCACAACAAAAATAAGAGGAGAAATAACATTTATAATTTGCCATTTTAATTTTTCTTTTTTAATTTTTTCTTTATCCAGCATCCTTAAAGTAATTTCTCTTGTTCTGACGCTCATCAAACCAGAATCATCACATAAATAATTTATCGCATTCAAAATAAATTCTGTATTTCCTTTTGTAAAAGCATGCTCATAATATCTATCAGTTCCAAGTGGCAAACTTTGTAGGTTTCCATTTTTACTAATTTTAACAATATTTTTTATTATATCGCCGTCAGAAACAACTATCTGAGAAGTTTTTTTACTTTTTTCTATAAAATTTATATCCTTATTTTTTAAAATATTTTTAGGAATTCTGTTTTTAAATACAGATTCAAATTTTCCCTCTAAAAGAACTGCAACAGGAATATTTGATTTATTAAATTTCTTTTGATTTATTCTTTCTTTCAAAATATCAAGAGAAATACTTACAGGAGTATTTATAATTTTAGAATATTTAGAACTACTCAATAAAATTTTTTTATTAATTTCTGGATTTCCTCCAACGGTATCTATAGAACTTATAAATTCTGATTTTACCATATTCACATATTTTGTTATTGTATGTTGATTTTCAGAATTTAATAATGGAAAATAAAGCCAAGGCATAGCTCTCCATTGTGGTTTACTTTTATTCAAAGAAACATTTACAGGTATGACAGAAGATTGTAGATCTTGTATTAAATCATTATTAATTCGTACTCCATATTTGAATAAAATATCATTCAAATTTAAATCTTTATAAGGTAAAGCGATTGTAAAATTTTTTTTTGCTAAACTATCTAAATTAGAATTAACAGCATCAATTAGCCATAAAATTTTCCCTCCATTCATTAAAAATTGGTCAATAACAAATTTATCTTTCTCGTCAAAAGTACTATCTGGTTTTGCAATTACAATTGCTTCATAGTCATTCAAAGCCCTTAATTGATGATTAATAATAACTCTCTTTACATCATAATATTCTGATAAAGAAATCATTATATCTCTTGTTTCTGGTATTCCTAACTCTCCGTGTCCATCGATGAAAGCGATTTTTTTTCGTTTTTTTTCTATAGCTTTATAAATTTTATTTACAAATTCATATTCAAGTGCTTGTATGCTATTATTTAAATTTCTCTCCGCTTGACTTTGTTTTAAAAAATTTAAAACGTATTCCTCTCCCTGATAAATTATCAAAGCTCCGGGAAAAATTATTTTTTGTGTCATTGCTCCTTCTGCATCTTTATCTTGTACGTTTGTGGGAATTATACCTTTATCTATATAATTCCTTAATTGAATTTTTCAAACGCTTAAAACCTATTGGCATTTCGCCGTCCAGATAAATTTCTATATAAATTATATCATCTAAATTTCCCATTAAATTTTTCGTTCCTTCGGATAATGTATATCTATTTTCGGAAGTTAAATCAAAACGAAAAAAAATAAAAGAAGAAATATAACTAATGAGAATAATAATTAAAATTTTGTAAAATAATTTTATAAAACTTTTTTTTTTCATAAATAATTTTTTTACAAAAATATATATTTATAAAAAAAAATATATATTTTTGCAAAAAATAATTTTTAATAAAAAATATATGAAACATTTAAGTTTTTTGAATTTGATTTTAGTTTTTGGTCTTTTGTCTATTTTCATTATTTCTTGTGAAGACGAAGATAATGTTGCTCCAACGATAAGGTTACTGGCAGACAAAAATGGAGACATAGATAAAGTTTATGTTGTTTTAAACGAAGATTGGCAAGATCCCGGTTATACGGCTGATGATAATACAGATAAAGATTTATTATTGTTTATTCGGTTTCTGACGCTGCTGGTAATAAAACAAAAAAGGAAAGAACTGTTATTGTTAGAAATGCGATGTATCAATTTGCTGGAAAATGGGAAGTTAAAAAAACTGTAGACGGAGTTGATACTAATGGAGATTATGAACAAACCTTATCTATGAGTGCAACTTTAAATAATGTTGTTAGGTGGTCTAATTTTTCTAATATAAATGATACACAAACTTCTTCCGATGGAACAGTAATTTCTATTAAAAACATAAAAATTGATATGCAAACTAATTTTAAGCAAGATTCTGTTTGGTTGCCAACTACTATAGATGAGAATGAAAATGAAGATTGGCTTAAAGAACCTGGTTCTCTTGATGAAGAAGAAGAAAAACAATATTGGTTTAGAAATGGAGAAAATGCTTTTGGGAAATTAGATTCTATAGAAAATGATGTACCGAGAATTGTTTTACATTACGAATACAAGCATGCAGGTAGGAAATACCAAGTGAAAGAAACTTTTAAAAAGAAACTTGGCGAATAATTTTTTTTTATAAAAAACCCAATTTTTTTTTTTAAATTGGGTTTTTATAATTTATCTGATTCTATCAGAATCTCTTATAAGTTTTTCGTCTGCTTTTATTCCTTTGCGAGCAAAAAATATCGAAACAAATGCAATTAATGGTAAAACTACTGAAAATGAATATTTTATGTTTTCAAACTCTAAAAATATAAAAACGTAATAAGAGATTAAAATGAAAAATATAAATATCAAAATCAAATTATATAAACAAATTTGCATTTGTAATTTTCTATCTTTATAAAGAAAAATACTTATAATGTTCATTAATAAAATTATTGAAAATAAAATTATTAAAGACATTTTTGAAAATAAAGCTGCTAATGGATACAATATTATTTTAGAATCTAATCCAGCACTAACAAATTCTTCAAACAAATTTTTATATGCTATAATTTCGGAAAATGGAAAAAAAAACACAAGAATTATCGCAATAAGCGATATTAATAAATAAATAGTTTGTACTCTTTGCAACATAATTTTTAATTTTAAAATTGCAAAAATATACGATTTTTTATAAAAAATTTTTTTTATTTAAAATTATTTTAATTTGAATTAATGAAAAAATTTTTTTTAATATTTCTTTTGTTTTTTTTGAAAAATTTTATTTTTTCTCAGAATTTTGAAAAAAAATTTATTGAACATTTGATAAATAAAGGAGATTATGAAGATGCAATTTATTGTTTAAATAAATTAGATTTAAAAGAATTTAAAAATCATGATTCTCAATTGTCCATAAAAAATTTTTCAAAAGTTACAGAAAGTTCCACTTTTTATGAGGAATCAAGGTTTTTTATTTCTTACGAAAATTTATATCTTTACAAATATGACATTAGTTTATTAATTTTAAAAGATATAAATATCAAAAATGAAAATCTTAAAAAATTAAGAAATTTGCAATTTGCAGGAATATCTCTTTTAAAAAGAGATATTGAAAATTTTAAAATTTACGAAAAAAAATTTACAAATAATTATTTTGTTACAGCAGATGCAGAAAAAAATTTTGTAAAATATTTCAAAGAAATAAATAATTATAAAAACAAATCACCATTTTTTGCTGGATTTTTATCAACTTTTTTGCCCGGTTCTTTTTATGTGTTTTACATTTGGGGTTTTATTTGCAGAAAATTTCGTAAAACAAGGAAAATACAATCCACAAACAATTTTATTTGGAAGTGCATTTTCTGTTTTTTATTTGGGTGGAATTTATGGAAGTTATAAAGCAGCAGAACATCAAAATCATTTTTTTTATGAAAATATACAAAATAAAATTTTATTTAATTTGCATATTCCTATTCGTACATTCTTCAATTAGTTCACAAAATTTAAAAAAAGCAGATGATTTTTTTAAAAATAAAAATTTCAAAGAAGCATATTTGGAATATGAAAGAATAATTTTTTCAACAAAAAATAATGAGGAAAAAATTTTATGTAAATTAAAAAAAGCCAATTGTTATAAACAATTGGGAGAATTTGAAAAAGCACAAAAAACTTTGGAAAATTTGAATTTAAAAAATTTAGATGATTCTTTAAAAATAAAAATTTTTTATGAAATTGCTTTGTGTTCTTATTTGAACGGAGATTTTAAAAATGCTGAAAATCAGTTTTTGCAAATGAATTTTTTTATAAAAGATAAAAAAGTTTTAGAAAAATATTATATTTTACAAATACTAAATTACAACCAATTGGGAAAATGGAAAAAAGCAAAAGAAATATTTTTATTATACGCAAATGAAAAAATAAATAAGGAATTTTTAATTTCTAATATTAATGAAATTTACGATGAAAAAAATTTCCCAAAAATTAAATCAACAAAAAGGGCTTATTATTTATCTATGTTTATACCGGGTTCTGGACAAATTTATGCTGGTTATTTCAAAGAAGGAATTTTAAGTTTTATTTTTCATATTTCATCTATAAGCTTGGGAATTTGGGAAATAACTTTAAAAAATTATTTTACTTCTTATGTTTTGGGTGCTGGTTTATTGCAGAAATTTTATTTTGGAAATCTCAGACGAGCAGAATATTTAACAGAAAAACATAATTATTTGAAATTAAAGAAATTTAATGAAAATCTTAAAATTTTAATTTTTAAAATGAAAAATCATTAAAATAATTGGTTTTTTTTATAAAAAAAAATGCCAAATTTTTAATTAGTTTTGAAATTAAAAAATTTTTTTTTCAAAAAATGCCAAATTTTTAATGATTTTTAATAAAAAAAATCAATTTTTATAAAAATTGATTTTTTTATTTATATACAAAAATATTTTTTATAAAACTAATATTGCATCTCCATAAGTTCCAAAGCGATATTTTTCACGAATTGCTAAATCATAAGCTTCTTTTAAAAATTCATATCCTGCGAAAGCAGAAACCATCATTAAAAGAGTGGAAGCAGGCATATGAAAATTAGAAATCATAGCGTTTGCAATTTTAAATTTATAAGGTGGAAAAATAAATTTATTCGTCCATCCATCAAATTCTTTTAAATTCCCAATGGTAGTAACAGAACTTTCTAAAGTTTTCATTACTGTTGTTCCAACGGCACAAACTCTTTTTTTGTTCTTTTTAACTTTATTAATTAGATCCGCACTTTCTTTGCTGATTCTAATTTGCTCAGAATCCATTTTATGTTTACTAAGATCTTCAACATTTACGCTTCGAAAATTTCCAAGACCAGCATGTAAAGTTACTTCTGCATGTTCTATTCCTTTGATTTCCAGACGTTTTAATAAAATTTTACTAAAATGCATACCAGCTGTTGGTGCAGCAACTGCTCCAGTTTCTTTTGCATAAACAGTCTGATAACGTTCAACATCTTCATTCACTGCTTCTCTTTTTATTGTATTTGGAAGCAGTGTTTCTCCTAATTTGTATAATATTTTCTTTAACTCTATATAACTTCCATCATACAAGAAACGCAAAGTTCGTCCGCGGGAAGTTGTATTATCTATAACTTCAGCAATTAAACTTCCACTTTCACCAAAAAATAGTTTATTTCCTATTCTAATTTTACGAGCAGGATTAACAAGAACATCCCAAAGACATTGCTCAGCATTTAATTCTCTAAGCAAAATAACTTCTATTCTTGCACCTGTTTTTTCTTTAAAGCCTTTCAAAAGTGCAGGAAAAACTCTTGTGTTATTAAACACCATCATATCATCTTCCTCAAAATAATCGATGACATCTTTAAAAACTTTATGCTCTATTTTTTTTGTATCCTTATGAATAACCATCAAACGAGATTCATCTCTATTTCTTTTAGGTTTAGAGGCTATTAGCCCTTCTGGAAGTACATATCGAAATTTCGATAATTTTGTAGAAATTGTCTTCATATAAAAATTTTGTAAAAAAATCGTTATTTAATACGTAAATAACATTTATAATGTTGTATTATTATTAAAATAATTTTCAATATCTTTTATTTTTATCGCATCTTCTAAATTATAGTCTCCTATTTTTGTTCTTTTTAAAGCAATAAGATGCGCTCCGCTTTCCAAAGAAATCCCAAAATCATTTGCAAACGAACGAATATATGTTCCTTTACTGCAAACAATTCGTAAAATAAGCGTTGGTAATTTATTATCAAAATAAAAAGATAAAATTTCTAATTCATAAATATTTACCATAGAAGGACGCATTTTCAAAGCAATACCTTTTCTTGCTTTTACGTATGCTCTTTGTCCGTCGATTTTTTTTGCAGAAAAAATAGGCGGATATTGTTTTATTTCGCCGAGAAAATTTTTTAAATTTTCTTTTATTAAATCTTTTGTAATATGCTCTGTTGGAAAATTTTTTGTAATTTCTGTTTCCAAATCAAAAGATGGAGTTGTCGAACCTATGCGAATAGTTGCAATATATTCTTTTCTTTTATCTTGAAAATTAGATATTTTTTTAGTGAATTTTCCTGTACATAAAATTATTAAACCTGTTGCTAATGGGTCTAAAGTTCCTGCGTGTCCAACTTTAATTTTTTTTATTTTAAAATTATAACGTATTAAATAACGCACTTTTTTAACTATATCAAAAGAACTCCATTTTAATGGTTTATCTATCAATAAAACTTCGCCTTCTTGAAAATTAAATTTATAATCTTTATTCATATTTGTAAAAAAATTTTCATAATTATATATTTTTTTTTAAAATTAAAAATTAGATGTTTTTATAAAAATTTATTTTAAATAAAAACATTAAAAAAAACGCATTTTTTGTGAAAAATTTATTTTAAATAAAAACATTAAAAAAAAAACATTTTTGGTGAAAAATTTTTTTTTAAATAAAAACATTAAAAAAAAACGCATTTTTGGTGAAAAATTTTTTTAATAAAAACATTAAAAAAAAACGCATTTTTAGTGAAAAATTTTTTTAAATAAAAACATTAAAAAAAAACGCATTTTTGGATAAAATTTTTTTTAATAAAAACATTAAAAAAAAACGCATTTTTGGTGAAAATTTTTTTTTAATAAAAACATTAAAAAAAAACGCATTTTTGGTGAAAAATTTTTTTAATAAAAACATTAAAAAAAAACGCATTTTTGGTGAAAAATTTATTTTAAATAAAAACATTAAAAAAAAACGCATTTTTGGTGAAAAATTTTTTTAATAAAATCATTAAAAAAAAACATTTTTGGTGAAAAAATTTTTAATAAAAACATTAAAAAAAACGCAATTTTGGAAAAAAATTTTTTTTTCCAAAAAAGTAAAATTTATTTAGAATTTTATTAAAATAGAAGTCATAAAATAATCATCTTTCTTTTGAACAATTCTTTCTTTTATAATCTTAATAGGTGGATCTTTTACATAATCCATTTCATAAGCAAATTTTATAGAGATTTTTTTAGGAATATAAAAGAACATCCATTGAAATGAAACTTTTCCATCTGCAAATTTCTGTTTGAATTTTGGACGTATAGATAAACGAGTAATTTGTGCATTATCTTTCTCACTATCTTTCTTTTTATCAGTATATTTGTCCATATCGTAAGTTACAGCGGCACTAAGCGAAAAATTACTTTTTTCTGTTTTATAATATATCCATTTTGCTCCCGCTAAACTACTTAATCTCAATTCAATACCTTTTTTGACATTTTTGTATGCTGTCAATAAAATGAACGGACTAACTTTATTTTGTGGTAACCAATCAAATTTGAAACCCCCATTATAAGTTTCATTTGTTTTTTCATTATCTTTTTCACCATATCTTATTTTATAATTTAATGAAAATTCCATTAAACTATCTTTACGTGAAACTCTTCCAGAACTATTAATATCAAACTTATCTGTATTTCCCCAGAAAGCTTTTCCGCCCAACTCGAATTTAGATTTCCAAGTTTGCGAAAAACTTTCTACATTTATTTGCAAAAAAATAATAGTAAAAATTATTACTAATTTCGTTTTTTTCATAAAATTTTATTTATCAATTCATTAAAAAAAATGCAATTATAAAAAAAAATATATTTTTATAAAAAAATATTTTTTTTATTTTTGTGAAATTTTTTAATAAAATTATAAATAAAATTTTATAAATGGAAGATAAAAACAATGATTACAGATTAAGTTTTTTTAAGCCTAATAATGAATATTCTAGGTCTAATAGAAACTTAGTTTTTACTTTAGTGATTATTTGGGCTATGGCTGTCTTTGGTTTTCATATTTTAATGAGGATTATTGAAAAACCAAAGCCAGAAGAAGCAATGATAGAATATCAAAAAGTAAAAACAAATGTATTTTCCGAAAAATCTAGCGTTCAAGAAAAGCAAAAATTTTGTTCTTCTGTGATGTCAGTTTTGGGAAAAGCATATTTGAGAGACCCTAAATTAAAAAAAATTAACAAGGATTATCAAGAAGTTCTTAATAATACTTTGGGGTGGATTTCTTATTCTTTAATGCCTAAGAATTTAAGAAAAGAATTTGAAAATAAATTAAAATCTTATAATAGTGAAAAAACTGAAGAAAAAATTTCAGAAAAGAGGGGATTTTTTTCAGATTTTATGGAACCGCATTGGAATTTTATTATTCCAAAAGATAGTAAGTTTTCGAATGTTAAAAAATCTATTTTTATTTATCAAATAAAAAGTGATAATTTATTTAAACTTCCATCGGAATATCAAAAAAAAATGGACGTAATTATGGAACTTTATTTGGTTCATAATCAATCTTTTTTAACTGATACGAAATTTCTTGGGTTTCCATTTCATTATTTTTACTCAGCAATATTCTTATTAGTTTTATTTGTATTTTTATGTTGGGTTTATGCTTATCAAACTGAAGTTTTAAATAAAAAATTCTCTGTTGAAGAATAAATTATGAAAAAATTATTTAATTTAAAATCGTTTTTAATAGCTGGTTTATTTTTATTACCGGCATTTGTAAATGCTTCTACTGCTGTTGAGTTGGAAGGTGGATTTAAAACAGGTCCAGCAATTATTTTAATAACTATACTCATCGCTTTTATATTAGTTGGAATTGTATTTAGAGCAAAAAATACTAATGATTTCTATGCTGCTGGACGTAGTATTTCCAGAGTTGGTTCAGGTATGGCAATAGCTTCAAATTGGATGAGTGCGGCTTCTTTTCTTGGAATGGCAGCACTTATGTATGGTTTTGGTTATCACGGACTTGCTTATGTTGTTGGCTGGACTGGTGGCTATGTTTTGTTATTAGTTTTAATGGCTGGACAAATTAGAAGATATGGAAAATATACTGCATCAGATTTTATAGGAGACAGATTTTATTCCAGAGGTTTACGAGCTAGTGCTGCTGTAATTGTAATAATTATTTCCATTGCATATTGTGTTGGTCAATTTGGTGGAATTGGAATAATGTTCAAATGGATTTTAGGTTTAAATTATGAATTATCAGTAATTATTGGTGGATCTGTTGTTTTGTCTTATACTTTAATTTCTGGTATGCTTGGTGTAACAAAAAATCAACAAATTCAATATGTAATAATTATTGTTTCTTTTATTATTCCTTCTGTGATTCTTTGTTTCAAATTTGATTATTTTTGGTTATTGCCACCTATTGGTTATGGTGCTGTTGTTTCTGATATAGTTACTGGAATTTCTGCTCCAATTGTAGATGGTGTTGCTATGGCAAACAGCATAGGAAATGATTTTGCAATGATGCCAAATCCGGAATTTGCAATGCCTTGGGATAATGCAACAGGAAAAAGTTTCTTTCAATGGATGGCTGTAGCTTTTTCTTTGATGATAGGAACTGCTGGATTACCACATGTTTTACAAAGATTTTATGTCGTTCCAAAAACCAGTGATGCAAGATGGTCAGTTGTTTGGGGTTTATTTTTTATTTGTATTTTATATTGGGTTGCACCTGTTTATTCTGCTTTCGGAGAAGTTTTATCTTCTAATCCAGAAGTTGGTAAACTTGCAAAAGATGCGATAGTTGTTTATACTGCTCAACTTGGAGGAGTGAATAATTTAGTGGTAGGATTTCTTGCTGCTGGTGGTGTGTCAGCTGCATTTTCAACGGTTTCTGGTTTATTTGTTTCCGGAGCTTCTGCATTTTCTCACGATTTATATGTTAAAGTTTTCAATCCAGAAGCAGATTCTAAAACTCAATTAAAAGTAGCAAGAATAGGAACTGTAATTATGGCATTAATTGTTACTTCCATTGCATTATTCAAATTAGCATTAATTGGTCAATTGGTTGCTGTTGCGTTTTCGCTTGCTGCTTGTACTATGTTTCCATTATTTTTACTTGGAATATGGTGGAGTGGTTCTAACCGTCAAGGAGCAATTGCTGGATTAATTGTTGGAGTTGTGATTTCTTTAATTTCATTGCTTAATAGTATGCTTGGTGATATTTGGATTTTTTATGATTTTCTAAACTATTGGCTTGGACCTTGGTATTTTGCTTGGATAGGAGCGCCAATGGCGATATTTGCAAATATAATTGTTTCAAAAATGACACCAGAAACGCCTATAGAAATTAGAAAATTCTTAGCTGAAAAAGTACATTCTTCTGCTTCATAATTTATTTAAAATTATCGAAAAAGATTAATAAATTTAAGAACTAAAAAAATAAGTAAATGACAAAAATTGATAGATGTTAAATTCAGGTTTCATTTTCATGTTTAATAAGCAATTACTATTATGACAATCCATATTTAAAAATAAAATAGATTTTTTTCATGTTTTTTAATTACAATTTTTTTGTAATTTTGATTAGATGAATACCTAATTGTAACATCAAACAAAAGCTTTCTTAAGGTACAATATTTTAGCATTTTTATAATGGGTTTATAAAGTTGGTATTGAAACATCCAAAAATATAAAAAATAAAAAAAACACAATATTTATTTCGGATTAAATCAAATCTCAAATCAATTATTAAAACACAGCAAAAAATTAAAAATAAACATTTTTAAACTTTTTTTCATATACTTAGAAAAAAACATTAAAAAATTTTTTTTTTAATATTTTTTTTTTTTTCTTTATAAAAAATAATTTTGAAATTTTAATATTATGAAGAAACATTTTTTTTTCAAAAGTTTTATACTTTTATTGACGTTTTTTATTTTTAATTCTTTTTCCAAATCACAAGATGCAAAATTTAAGGCTCTGTTTATTTTTAATTTTACAAAATATATAAAATGGGAAAAAGAAAAAGAAAAAGAAGAATTTTTTAAAATACTAATTCTTGGGAATACTGCTGTCAGTGATGAATTAAGTTCTATTGCAGGAAGAATAAAAGTTGCTGGACATCAAAAAATTAAAATAGAAAATATTTCTAAAACAGAAGAAATTACTAAATGTCATATACTTTATCTTGCAAATAACAAAACAAAACTTTTTCAAAAAACTTTGAAAAAGTTAGATGGTAAAAATACATTATTTGTTACAGATAAAAAAAATTTAGTTATGCAAGGTTCTGGAATTTCTTTTTTTAAAGAAAAAGAAAGACTGAAATTTCAAATAAGTACAAAAAATATAAAAAAAAATCGTTTAAAAGTGGCAGCTGCTTTAACGAGACTAGGAATAAAAATAGATTAAAAAAAAATTTTTTCATAAATTTTTATTATTTTTATATTTTTATAAATAAAAGAAGTTATGAAAAAATTTTTCTTTACATTTTTATTTTTTTTAATAATTTGCTTTTCTTTTTCACAAAATCATAAGAAAGCTATGACTTTTTATAATAAAGCTTCTGAATTATATAGAAAGGGAAATGATGAAAAAGCAGTAAAAAAATTGAAAGAAATAATAAAAAAAGATAGCACATTTATTCCATCTTACATTTTACTTGCAAAAATTTATATGAAACATAATAATGTAAATGCTTCTATAAATATGTATGAAAAAGCGGCTCGCATAGATGATAATCCTTCGCTTTATATTAATCTTGCGTTCTTAGAAATGAACGCTGAAAGATTTCAAGATGCAAAAAAAAATATAGAAAAAGCGAAAAAATATAAAATTTATGAAAAGGAAATTAAAGAAGTTTTATATGATTTAGATAATAAAATCAATTTTAGAATCAAAGCAAAAAATAATCCTGTTCCTTTTGTTCCGGTAAATCTAGGAAAAAATATAAATACGCGTAATTCCGAATATTTACCAACAATAACAGCTGATGAAAAAACTTTAATTATTACGGTTAGCATTCAAAAGAAAGAAATTCGTAATGAAAACGAAAGTAAATTTCAAGAGGATTTTTTTATTTCTCATAAATTAGAAGATGGAAGTTGGAGTAGGATAAAAAATATGGGAAACAAAATTAATACTCAAAATAATGAAGGTGCTCAATCTATTTCTGCAGATGGACAATATTTATTTTTTACTGCTTGCGGTAGAAGAGATGGAAAAGGAAGTTGTGATATTTACATTTCAAAAAAAAACGGTGATGCTTGGGGAAAAGCACAAAATATAGGTGCTCCAATTAATACGCATTATTGGGAATCTCAGCCGTCTATTTCTTCCGATGGAAAAACTTTATATTTTGCAAGTACGCGTCCGGATGGAATTGGAAAAATGGATATTTGGAAATCTGTTTCTTTGGGGAATGGAAAATGGAGTTATCCAAAAAATCTCGGAAGAAATATTAATACTAAAGGAGATGATTATTCGCCTTTCATTCACACTGACAATCAAACATTTTATTTCACGTCTGATTCGTGGATAGGAATGGGGGGAAGCGATATTTTTTTATCAAGAAAAAATATAAAAGGTTTTTGGGAAGCACCAATAAATCTCGGTTATCCAATAAATACTCCAAAAGACGAGAGCAGTTTGATAGTAAATGCAAAAGGAGATAAAGCATATTTTTCCACTTCACGAGAAGATGGCTTTGGACAAATGGATATTTATTCTTTTGATTTGTACGAAGAAGCACGTCCAATACTTGTAACTTATGTGAAAGGAAAAGTTTTTGACGCGAAAGATAAAAAAGTTTTAAAAGCTCGTTTTGAGTTGATAGATTTGGAAAGTTCTAAAATTATAGTAGAATCTAATTCTAATCCAGGAAATGGAGAGTTTCTTGTTCCATTGGTAAAAAGTAGAAATTATGCTTTGAACGTTTCTAAGAAAGGCTATTTATTTTATTCTGAAAATTTTTCTTTAAAAAATTTAAAAGATTCTGAAAAAATTTTTTTGATGGATATTCCAATGCAGAAAATAGAAAGAAATAAAAAAATTATTTTGAATAACATATTTTTCGACGAAAATTCTGCTATTTTAAAAAAGACATCTAACGTAGAATTGAATAAATTATTAAAATTTATGAAAAAAAATTCTTTCTGAGGAAAGAGCAAAATCTGTTCGTGATTTTTTAATAAAAAGAAAAATTAATGAAAATAGAATTTCACACATAGGTTATGGAGAAAAAAAAGAAATCACAACAAATAAAACAAAAGAAGGAAGACAAAAAAATAGAAGAACAGAAATTGAAATTTTAGAGTAAAATTTCTAAATTAAAAAAAAATTTAGCTCTTGAAACATTTTTTTGAAAAAATTTTTTTCAAAAAAACCTTCACAAAAATTCCGAAGAGCTAAAATTTTTTCTAAATTATAAAGTTTTATTTGAATTTTTTTAAAATATCTTTCAATGCGTCTTTATGAATTGTAAATCCCATCATTTTTAATTTTACATAATCTTCACTAAAAAAATAATAGCCAAATTCTTTCGAATTTTCATCATTATTTCTTGAACCCGAGCTGGAATCTTTTATTAAATACCAATCTTTTCCATCTTTTTCAAAATAAGAAACAAGATGCATACCGTGGTCATCTGTTGTTGTCATATTAGAAAAGCGAAATTGTCTTGAATTATCGTCAATATAATCAGACGGTAAATCAAAAGTTGGCACAATTGCACATTGTGTTTTTGTGTCTAAACCTGCTTCAGAAACATCACCACCTATACTAACTGTATAACCATTTCTAATTGCTTTTTTTAATACTCTCATAAATTCGTCCAATGGAATATTATAATATTCCTCACTTTTCCACCAGTTATCCGGAACATCATAAGAAGTCTTTTTATAAAAAGCCGCTTGTTTGTAGGATAAAACTTCTACATAATCCTCCGGTTTAATTTTTAAAATGTCTTTTAAAAATGTTTTTGGAGTATATTTTTTTCCTTTAAAAGAAAATTCTTCCGGAGGTGTTCCAATATATGTGTCCATTATGCTTTTGATTGTCGCAATTATTTCTACTTCATTCCAAGCATTTGCTCTTTTTACAGATTTCAAATATGAAAACATTTCATTAAACATTTTTTCGTGAGTATGGAATTTACGTCCATCTTTTAAACCTGTATAAGATTCCAATGGAACTGCTCCATATTTTTTCATCATTCTTGTTACTGCATTTCCTTCTGATCCTTGTCCAAAAAGCGATTTTCCTCTCTTTTTTATAAAACCCTTTGCTTTTTCTACATATTCCCAGTAAACTATATAAGGTTCTGAAATTTTCACTTCTTGATTACTAATTCTTTTAACTTCTGATTCTAAAAAAGAAACCGTAGAATAAGCCCAACAGCTACCGGCGTTTCCTTGTGAAATTACAGGAAAATGCCAAACCATGTTTTTTTTATAAAAATCTACTTTATTTGGCAGATCTTTTTTCGACATATCAACTTTGAAATATTTTGTCATTTTAACTTTTTCAAGTTTTTTATTGACATTCCTAATATCTTTCAAAATTGAATTTTGATAAAAACCAGGTTCGTATTCCTTAAAAAACGAATTATCTTTTTTCTGCGAAAAAGCATTTGCAGAAAATAAAACAATAAAACAAATTAAAAAATTTTTCATACATAAAATTATTAAATAACAAATTTAAATTTTTTTAAATTTTTTACAAAAATATATTTTATTTAAAAAAAATAAAAAATAAAATAAAAATGTTTAGAACAGAAGTAAATACGAAAATAAGAAATTGCAAAATTGATTATCAAAAAAAACAATTTTTTATAGGATCTTGTTTTATAGAAAATATAGGAAAAAAAATGAAAGAATTAAAATTTCCTGTTTTAATTAATCCTTTTGGAATTTTATATAATCCTATTTCTGTAAAAAATTGTATAGAAATTTTAATTAAAAAAAAATTTTTTATTGAAAAAGATATATATTTTTCTAATAAAAAATATATAAGTTTTTATCATCACGGAGATTTTTCTAATGAAAATAGAAAAAAATGTATAGAAAAAATAAATAAAAATATAGAAATTGCAAGTAATTTTTTAAAAAAAACATCTTTTTTATTTATAACTTTTGGAACTTCTTTTGTTTATGAAAATAAAAATACAAAAAAAATAGTTTCTAATTGTCATAAAATTCCAAAAAAAGAATTCAGACATTATTTATTAAAAATTGATGAAATTATTGAAAACTATATTTCTTTAATAGAAAATATTTTAAAATTTAATCCAAATTTAAAAAAAATAATTTTTACTGTAAGTCCGATAAGACACTGGAAAGATGGAGCAAATGCAAATCAAATTAGTAAATCTATTTTGCAAATTGCTATTTTCGAACTAAAAAAGCATTTTAAAATTGTAGATTATTTTCCATCTTACGAAATTATTTTGGATGATTTAAGGGATTATAGGTTTTATGAAAGAGATA
This sequence comes from Bacteroidetes bacterium 4572_128, assembly GCA_002084355.1. Classification (GTDB taxonomy): domain Bacteria; phylum Bacteroidota; class Bacteroidia; order Bacteroidales; family 4572-128; genus 4572-128. Next base: position 37,821 of record NBLL01000079.1, read on the forward strand.
TGATCCATCCAAATTCAACAGCAATAGATTATATTTTTGAGAAATTTCATAAAAGTTTTATAGATGATAAAGTAGAAAATATTATTACAGAAATAAAAAAAATTAATAATGCTAAAAACCATAAAGCGTTTTTTCCATATTCTCAAGAGCATAAAAATTTTAAAAATTCATTTCTAAAAAAAATAAAATTATTGAAAAATAAATATTCATTTTTAAATTTAAAAGAAGAATACAATTTTTTTAATGAAAATTAAAATTTTCAAGTCATAAAATTTTAGAGATTTAATAAAAATGTAACATTTTTTGAAAAAATATTTTTTTTTAATTACAAAAAGCGTGAAAATTTGGTATTTTTGGAAAAAAACATTTTTTTTAATTATAAAAAACTATAAGCCAAAATTTTAATATTTTATTAAAAAAAATTTTTTCCAAAAACCCCAAAATTTTAATATTTAAAATTAAAAAAAATTTTTTTCAAAAAAATCCAAATATTTTAATATTTTTTAATTTCAAAATTAAAAAAAATTTTTTTTCAAAATCGTCCAAAATTTTAATATTTTTTAATTTCAAAATAAAAAAAAATTTTTTTTCAAAATCGTCCAAAATTTTAAATATTTTAATTTCAAATTAAAAAAAATTTTTCTCAAAAAAATCCAAATATTTAAATATTTTAATTTCAAATTAAAAAAAATTTTTTTCAAAAAAATCCAAATATTTAAATATTTTAATCTCAAAATAAAAAAAATTTTTCTCAAAATTCGCCTAAAATTTTAATATTTTAAAAAATACAACATTGGTCTTTATTTTTTAACACAAATGTTTCGACATCAAACATTGGTGTTTAAAAAAAAACTCCAATGTTAAAAAATTTTTTTTTCAAAAATCGTCCAAAATTTCAAATATTTTAATTTCAAAATAAAAAATTTTCTTTCAAAATTCACCCAAAATTTTAATATTTTAAAAAATACAACATTTGTTTCGACATCAAACATTGGTGTTAAAAAATAAAGACCAATGTTAAAAAAAAAATTCAAACTGTACAGACCTAAAATTTTCCCAAAAAAATCAATTATTTTACGAATTAAAAAAAAAATTATTTTTTATTTTTTAATTGTTCTTTTAACATTTTTATTAATTCATCTTTTTCTTCTAATTTTTGTTTGTTTTCCACAATAATTTCATTTTTTTCTCCAATAATTTCATCTTTTTCTTCTATTTTTTTTTTGTATTTTTTTTCTATCTTTTCTATTTTTTCTTTAATTTCTTCTCTATTTCTTATTCTTGTTCTTCTTTTAGCTTCGCTAATTTTTGCTTTTACAATTTCTTCGTCAGTTAAATAATCATAACTGATTAATTTTACAGCCTTTGCAATTCCATGATTTTTTAAATTTAATTTAAAATCCGTCTTGTTTACAATGGATTGCCTTATTAAATGTAACCAATCCATATAATTAGAATTATTTTCTTTATCTTTATATTTTGAATGTGAATTTAAAAATACTAAATTATGTTTCCATAATCTAATTAAATCTCCTTTAAAATTTTTCATATCAAAATCCAATTTCATCATATTATCCTTTAGAACCATACCTGTTTGTTTATTTATTTTATACGGTTGTGTCAAAACTATCACAGCAAGAACGGTTTTTTTTATAGAATAACCATCAGAAGACTTCCTCTGTTGTTCTGTTATTGCAGCAAGAAAATAATACAAAAATCTGTCAAAATTATAATCATATGCGATCTTTTGTATTTCTATTATAAACCTATTATCAATAGTTTCTGCAAAAATATCTATTTTTATATCAATAAAACCAGATTTTTTTTCAAATTTTTTTTCTGTTTCTATTTTTTACGAATTTTTATTTCAAATTTAAAATTAATTTGTTTGAAAAACAAATTAATTATTTTTAAATTTATTATTTAATTTTTTTTCCAAAATTCGTCCAAAATTTTAATATTTTAAAATTTCAAAATAAAAAATTTTTTTTCAAAAATCATCCAAAATTTTAATATTTTAAAAAATACAACATTTGTTTCGACATCAAACATTGGTGTTAAAAAATAAAGACCAATGTTAAAAAAAATTTTTTTCAAAAATCGCCTAAAATTTTAATATTTTATAATTTCAAAATATAAAAAAATTTTAATGTAAAAAAACAATACATTCGTCATCACAAATCAAATGTTCGTCAAAAAAAAAAAAAAAAAAAAATAAAAAAATTATCTTTGTTTTTTTTACAATTTAAAAAATTATGAAAAATATTAAAATGAAAGTATTTATGCTTTTGTCAATTTTTATCTTGAGTTCTGTCTCAATTTTAGAAGCTGACAATAAAGGTATAGAAGAGTCTTCCAGTGATTATGATTACAGGGGAAAGCTAAATAATTTGAAAGATAGATTACTTGTAATAAATAATGGAGTTGGTGCATATGCTTCTTGGGATGTTTATACACATTTAATGGATGCAAGAGATAGATTTTTACAGTTTGATGAAAACCTCGCTAATATAGATTCTATATCAGGAGCATTAGGCGTTATTGCAAATGAAATGAGAGGTGTTGCTAATGATTACTTAGCTATATCAGGTTTGACTGAGAACATAGGAGAACAAATGGTAACTTATGCAAATGATGTAGAAACTATAGATATTGAAAATGACGAAGTTATTGCATTATTAGACGGTGAAATATCTGTTTATGAGGCTGAAATAAGTGATTTAGAAAATTATTTAACACTTCATCCTGGTGATGGAATGACAATTGCGCAAATAAATTCAGCAAACGCAAAGAAAAGTTTATTAGAGCAAAGAAAAAGTATTTTTAATAAACTTGCTGGGTATTTAGAGCAATTAGTTCCAGTTATTCAAAGTTTTAGTCAATCTATTAATATTTTCCTTTTTACATTAGGAGAAAGTGCTGAAATATATGATCTAGCTGCTGAAAATGCTGAAATATCATCTGATATACATGGAGCTTTTGATGAATTCGACCTTGAAGGTGTAGACGAAGAAATCAATGATCTTACTATAGAAGTTATGGATGATTGGAGTACTGTTGTTGATATATCTGGAAACATTACTGATAGTGTAGTTATTGACGGACCGTAAAAAAAATTAAAAAAATTATAAATTTTTATTATAAAAAAATTATGAAAAGAATAAAAAATTCATTATTGGCTTTCTTGTTGATTTTTGCTTTTATAGCTGTAAATCTTACTTTTACTTCTTGTGAAAAAGACGAGGAAGAAACTCCTCCTGTTTCTACTGTGAAGCATGATAGATTAAATAAGGATGAGGTTACATGGAAAGTTGTTATAGAAGAGATGAAAAAAGTTGGAGAAGACAGATCTAAATCTGTTAAAAACATAGACGAACAATTTTAAATTTGAAAATTAAAATAATTAAAAATTATTTACACAAAATTTAAAAAAAGGATATAATTAATTTTATATCCTTTTTTTATAAAAAGAAATTATGAAAAAAAAAATATCTATTTTATTACTTTTATTACTTTTAATAAGTAAATTATTTTCTCAGGATTTTGGAGAACAACAAATTATTTCTGAAAATGCAAACGGAGCAAGATGTGTTTTTTCTATAGATTTAGATGGTGATGGCGACAATGATATTATTTCTGCTTCTTGGGAAGATAATAAAGTAGTTTGGTATAAAAATGAAGAGAATGTTTTTAGCGAAGAACAAATTATTACAACAAATGTTAATGGAATTTTATTTATTTATTCTATAGATTTAGATGGCGATGAAGATAACGATATTATTTCTGTTTCACGTCTTGATAATAAAATTGCTTGGTATGAAAATGATGGCGATGGTAATTTTAGCTCTGAAATAATTATTAATTATAATGTAGAAAGTCCTCGTTCTGTTTACGCTATAGATTTAGACAATGATGGCGATAATGATATTTTATCAGCTTCTATGTTAGACAATAAAGTTGCGTGGTATGAAAATGACGGTCAAGGAAATTTTTCATCACAAAAAATAATCACAACAAATGTAAATAGTCCGTATTTTGTAACTTCTGTAGATTTAGATAACGATAATGATAATGATGTAATTTTTTCTTCCTACGGAAACAGTAAAACATCTTATTTTTTAAATGATGGAAATGGAAATTTTAGTAATGAAACAGTAATAACAGAGAGTTCTTCTTCTGAAATGAAATCAATTTTTTTAACTGATTTAGACCAAGATGGAGATAAGGATTTATTATGGGCTTCTACTTTTGACAGTAGAATTTCTTGGTTCGAAAATGATGGAGACGCAAATTTTGGTACAGCACAATTAATATCAATGACAGGTTTAGATAAAGCAAAGTTTATTTATTCTAATGATTTTGATAAAGATGGAGATAATGATATTGTGGTTGTTTTTAGGGATAATGGAGATAAAATTGCTTGGTACGAAAATTTTGGAAATACAAATTTTGGAAATATGCAAATTATTACAGAAAATGTTAATTTCCCTTATTATGTTTTTGCAAAAGACATAGATAATGATGGAGACGAAGATTTACTTTCTGCTTCAAGTTCAGATAATAAAATTGCGTGGTACGAGAATAATATAAATCCAAAAAATATTATTATTGAAAATATAAATAGTGCTGGGGTTGGTATGGAAATAGATATTCCTATTTCTGTTACAGGAGTTTTGTATGAAAATGATAATTATTTTTCATATCGTTTTAAATTTCATTATGACAGCGAAAAATTAGAATACATATCTTCAAATTTAAATAATACCATTTCCCCTGAAGGTTCTATAGAAATAACAAATGAAAACGAAAATGAATTAGATATTTATTGTTATTATAGCGGCGTTTTAACTGGACAAGGAGACCTAATGAAAATTAGATTTAAAATTATAGAAGAAGGAACATCTGATTTAGAAATTACAGATTTTTTTTTTAATGACGTAATAGAACCAGAAAATATTATAAATACTTCTCTAAGTGCAATTTATGCTGATCTTGGAGACGTAAATGCTGATAATGAAATTACTAATTCTGATGCGGAACATATTTTAAAACGTTCTATAAATATAGGTGATTTAGTTTGGAACGAATGGAGAGACAGTATTGCTAATTTAGATGGTGATACAATTATTTCGGCAAATGACGCAGCAAATATTTTAAGAAAAATTGCCATTTCTGATTATGAATTTCCTGTGGAAAATGGAGAAATTATAATAGATGATACTTCTTCTATAGAAGTAGAAACAATTGACAATGAAATTATTTTTAAATCAAAAGGAAATTTATTTGCTTTAAATGTTTTTTTAATTGAAAATACGACAAATGCAATTTTAAATGAAATAAATGTTACAGCATCTATGCCTTTGGTTTCTAAAAATAATGATGTGAACAATTTTTCTTTTGGAGTTGCATCACCGATGTTTATAGCAGAAGGTGTAGAAATTGCAAGAGTTTCTTATGAAGGTGTAGAATTTGACGGAAACCTAAAATTTAAAATTATTGCAAATAATCATGTATTCGAACGTAATTTTGATATTTCTGATGTTACAATTTCTGTAGACAGTATAAATAGCGAAATGATAGAAACTATAGTTGGTATGGAAATAGAAATTCCTATTTTTACGACAAATATTATAGAAAATAATGATTTTAAATCATATAGTTTTAAATTAAATTACGATGATTCTAAATTAGAATACAAGGGAGGAAGTATAGAAAATACAATTTCTGAAGAAGGAATAATAGAAATAAATGATAATATTCAAAATGAATTAAGTATTCAATATACAAAAATTTATAATTTAACCGGAGAAGGAGAACTTTTAAAATTAAATTTTTTTATTAAAGAAGAAGGAATTTCTGAATTAAATATTTCTGATTTTTTATTTAATAATTTGGTTGAGCCAAAAAATATTATAAATAACCAAATCAAATCTGTTGAATGTGATTATGGAGATGTAAATGCTGATGGAATTATTGATGATGAAGATGCTAAATATGCACTAGAGTATTCTTTAGGTCTAGATCCTTTAAGCGATGAAGACCCAATTCCATGGGATGAATGGAGACAAATTGTTGCTGATGTAGATAACTTAGAAAATATTACAGCAAATGATGCATCATATATTTTAAAAAAAGCAATGGGTTTTATAAATGAATTTCCCATAGAAAACAACGAAAATAACAATGAGACAGCTGGTGTAATAATACAAAAAGAAATTGATAAAAATGAAGCTACTTTTATTTCAACAGGAAATTTAATTGCTTTTAATTTACATTTAATTAAAAATACTGCAGATGGTTCAACCATAGATGCACCAGAAATATTAGTTAATGTAAATGAAGCTTTGACAAAATTTAATCCGGATAATAATAATTATGCCATTGGAATTGCAGCTACTATGCCTTTTCCGGAAGGAACAGAACTTGCAAAAATTGTTTTTCATAATCCAAATAATAGCTATGGTACTTTAAGATTTAGAATACTTGCAAATGACAATGTATCAGAAGAACTTCTATTAGTAAGTGAGGAAGATGCAATTGAAGACATTAATAATTTAAATAAAATTTTAATTTTTCCAAATCCAGCAAATGAAATTTTAAATATTAAAAATTTAAAAAATAATTCAGATATTTATATTGTTGATTTATTAGGAAAAATAATTGTTCATAAAAACAATCATTTTTTTAATGATTTTAAAATAGATATTTCTAATTTGGAAAAAGGAGTTTATTTTATTAAAATAAATAAAAAAAAGGATATTCTTCTAAGAAAAAAAATTCTGATATTCTAATTTATTATGAAAATTAAAAAATGTTAAAATTTTGGACGAATTTGAAAAAAAAATTTTTTTTAATTTGAGATTAAAAAATATTAAAATTTTCACGAATTTGAAAAAAAATAGTATCCGCTCATTATAGTATGGTAAATTTCAATTTTTTGCATTTTACAAAAAACGTAACAACCTTAAAATCAAAGCTTTATGGTTTTTATTTTTTG
>NBLL01000080.1 GCA_002084355.1 Bacteroidetes bacterium 4572_128
TAAAAAAAAAAAAATACACCAAAATTCTTATGAATTAAATTATTAAAAAAAAAAAAAAATCAGAATACGTCAAAATTTTTATTATTTATTTTGACAAAATAAATTTTCAAGAATGACAAATTTTTTAAATTTAGAATTTATTCATATTTTTTTCAAAAATTTTTAATTTTTTTTCAAAATTTCGTATAAATTTAAAAAAAATTCATTTATATTATAATATAAATATTTTTTTTATTAAAAATAAAGAAATTATGATTCATTGTTTACGATGAATTTCGTAGCATCTCTAAAAAAAACATTTAAAATATTAATTTTTAATATTTTAAATGATAATTTTTAGAAAATATTTTGAAAAAAAACACAAATTTTTTATAATTCTATTATGAAAAAAAACTCGCACCACAAAAAGGTTCTATTCCAAAATTTTTTTTATGATTTTGAAATAAAAAAAATAAAAAAAAACACAATTTTTGAAAAAAAAATTTTTTATTTGAATATTTTATTATTAAATATTTATAAAAAAATTATGAAAAAAATAACGTTATTTCAAATTTCATTTTTTTTATTATTTTGTTTTTCAAAACAAGCTTTTTCAGAAAGTTTGAAGAACATTAATGAAAATGATGAAAAAAAACCTCTAATAGAAGTTTTGCGTTCTATTGATTCAGAAACTGTTTTAAATTATAAAATCAATTCTTATAATTTAAAAAAAGTTCTTACGGAAAGAGGATTTTCTAATATTTTAAGTTCGCCAAAAGCTACTAAATTATTAAAATATGGTGCACCAGATTTGCCGAAATTTACAAATTCTGTAATAATTTCTAATTTCTCTAATGTAAAATTAGAAATTATTGAAAGTTCTTTTTTTGAATTAGAAAATATTGAAATCGCTCCTTCGAAAGGAGTTTTGACAAGAAATATTGACCCTTCTACGATACCGTATTTTTACGGCGAAGAATATTTAAAAGATGAATTTTTTCCGTCTGAAATTTGTAATTTAAGAGAACCTTATATTTTAAGGGATTATAGAGCTGTTTCTTTTGCGATAAACGCTTTTAGATACAATCCAGTTACAAAAATTTTGAGAATTTATAATGATATAACTGTCAAAATTAGCAATACTACGGGCGAAGTAATTAATCCTTTGGAAAAAAGTCCGACAAAAATTTCTTCCGAATTTGAAAATATTTATAAAAACCATTTTTTAAATTATTCAAAAATGGATACAAAATATGATGCTTCAGAAGAAGAAGGAAATATGTTAATTATTTGTTATGACGAATATTTAGACGCTATGGATCCTTTTGTAAAATGGAAAATACAAAAAGGAATATACACAGAAATTTTCCCATATTCTGAAATTGGAAATTCTGCAAATGCTATTAAAAATTATGTTGATGAATATTATGAAAATAATGGTTTAACTTTTCTTTTGTTTGTTGGTGATGCCGAACAAATTCCATCTCTTTATAGTAATGGAGACTCTGATGTAGCATATTCTTATATACTTGGAAACGACCATTATCCAGATTTTTTTGTAGGAAGATTTTCTGCAGAAAATATAGAAGACGTAGAAACGCAAGTGGAACGAACAGTTACTTATGAGGCAAATCCTATGAACTCTGATTTTTATGCAAAACATACTTTAATAGGTTCTAATCAAGGAGGAGTTGGTCAAGGTGATGATGATGAAACAGATTTTGAACACATGCAAAATATTCGTGTAGATTTAATGGGATATAATTATTTAGAAGGAGATGAACTTTATGCAGGAGCTCAGGGAGGAGAAGACTTACCCGGAGAACCAACTGCTTTATCATTAACAGAGCATTTAAATGAAGGAAGAGGTTTTCTTGCTTATGTTGGACACGGAAGTGATTTTAGTTTTGTAACAACAGGTTTCAATAAAAATGATGTAAACAGTTTAGTTAATGTTGATAAATTGCCTTTTATTTTTGATGTTGCTTGTGTAAATGGAAATTTTCATGGACAAACTTGTTTTGCTGAAAGTTGGATGAGAGCAAATTCCGGAGGAAAACCAACCGGAGCAGTTGCAATAATAGCGTCTACTATTAATCAATCTTGGGCACCGCCTATGTCAGCACAAGACGAAATGGTTGATATTATGATAGAAAGTTATGAGGAAAATATTAAAAGAACTTTTGGTGGAATTACTAATGACGGATTTATGTTAATGAACGATGAATATAATACTCAGGGTTTTTCCATGACAGATACTTGGACGACTTTTGGAGACCCATCTTTAAATATAAGAACGGCTATGCCAACAGAAATAATTGCTAATCATAATCCAATTTTACATATTGGTGATAATCAATTTATTGTAAATTCTGAAACAGAAAATGCTTTTATTTGTTTAACGCAAAACAATGAAATAATGAGCACAGGAAAAATAGAAAATGGAATTGCAAATATTTCTTTTGAAGCACTTAATGAAGTTGGTTCATTAAAAATGACGATAACTGCTTATAATAAAATTCCTTATGTTGTAGATTTACAAATTTTACCAAATAATAGTGCTTATGTTACTTTGCATGAATATTCTATTTCTGACGAAAATAACAATGAAATGGATTTTAATGAAACTTGTTTTTTAAATATCTCTTCAAAAAATGTTGGTGTTTTTTCTGCAAACTCTGTGAATGCTGTTTTATCAACTGATGACCCTTTTATTACAATAAATGAAAATGAATTTTATTTTGGAAATTTTGAAATTGACGAAATTATAGAGCAAAATAATATTTTTTCTGTAACTGTTGCGAATAATGTTCCTGACGGACATAATGCAAATTTTCAAATAAATTTTACCGACGAATTAGATAATACTTGGACTTCATCTTTTTCTTTTACAATAAATGCTCCAATTTTTGAAATAGAATTTAATATGATTAATGATTACATTTTTGGAAATAATAATGGAAGATTAGATATTAATGAAAATGTAGATTTAGAATTTAAAATTTCTAATGTTGGACACGCAAAAAGTAACGAAGCAATTGCTATTTTAAGTTCGCAAAGCGAATTTATTACAATAAATAATGCAATGATAGATATAAATCATATAAATGCAAATGATTTTAATTTGTCTAATTTTAATATTTCAACTTCTGAAAATACACCAATTGCAACTAATGTAGATTTTACGTTTGAAATTATGTCTGATGAATATGAGGAAATTATAAACTTTCAATTGCCGGTTGGTTTGATAATTGAAGACTGGGAAAGTGAAAATTTCGAAAGTTATGATTGGGATTTTTCCGGAAATAAAGAATGGTTAATTACAAATAATACTGTAAATTCTGGAAATTTTGCTGTAAAATCTGGAAATATTAGTGACGGTCAATCTTCTATTTTAAAAATTGTCATTGATGTTCTTGATGCAGGAGAATTATCTTTTTATAAAAAAGTTTCGTCAGAAGACAATTACGATGGTTTAACTTTCAAAATTGACGGACAACAAATGGGAGTTTGGCAAGGTGAAGTAAATTGGTCGAAAGAAAATTATTATATTGAAACAGGATTGCACACTTTCGAATGGAAGTATTCTAAAGATGGTTATATGTCTCAGGGTTTTGATTGTGCTTTTTTAGATGATATAGTTCTGCCAAGACATGAATTTGTTATTGTAAATCTTTCGCCAACTTTTGTTTCTTCTCCGATAATAGAAATTACTGCAAATTCTGAGTATAATTATCAAATTATAACTAATGATTTTGAAAATGACGATTTATTTTTGGAATGTTTAGAAAAACCAGAATTTTTATATTTTTCTGCAACAGAAAATGGAAATGGAATTTTAATTGGTAATCCGACAAACGAAGAAGTAGGAGAATATAATATAAAATTAAATCTTTCTGACGGAATAAATCAAAATGTTATTCAAGAATTTTCTTTGAATGTGCTTTATGATTATACAAATATTGAATTTTTAAATAAAAATGAAAATATTAATATTTTTCCAAATCCAGTTTTTGGCAACTCGAAACTTTATTATAATCTGAAAGAAACTTCTAATGTTGAAATTGGTATTTTTGATTTGAATGGAAAAGAAATTTTAAAATTAGAAAATATTAAAAATCAAAAAGTTGGAAATTATAATTTAGAAATAAAATCTAAAAATTTAGAAAAAGCAACTTATATTGTTAAAATGAAAATTAATAATAAAATTTTTGTTAAAAAATTGATAGTTTTGTAAAAAAAAAATTAAAAATTTTAATATTTTTTATTTTAAAATAAAAAATATTAAAATTTTGAACGAATTTTGAAAAAAAAAATTTAAATTTTAAAATAAAAAATCGTAAAATTTTGGACGATTTTGGGAAAAATTTTTTTTACTTGAGATTAAAAAATAATTAAAATTTTGGACGAATTTGAAAAAAAATTTTTTTTAATTTTCAAAATGAAAATTTTTAATTTTTTCAAAAAGAATCAGAATTATTTATATTTAATTTTTTTTTTATAAAATTCATCATTTCTACAATTGCTTTTTCTGGCTTATCTGATATGTAACTTTCTTCTACATTTTGTTTATTTTTATTGTGAAAATGTTTTGGAAATGTTTTTATATATTTCCATTTTGGATGTGGATATTATCATGCCTAAATATTGTATTATCAATTTTCATTCTTTCCCAATGATAAGAATATCGTTTTTTTATTTTTAAGGAAAACCATATATTAAGAAAGCTATTATCAATAAAAAAAATTTTAAATTCATTAATATGTTTTTTCTCAATTTTTATAATAATTTTAGAAAAATCACATTTTACAATTTTTATCAAAATATTTAGATTTGTTATTTTCATATTATTATTTTTTTTAAATAATCTTCATAAATATCTTGCTGGAATGAAAGTCTATCAAAATGTTTTAAATCTTCGAAATAGTCTTATCGTCAATTTCGCATTCTTCAATAAATTTTTCAAAGTCAAATATAGTATTTACATTGTATTTTATTTGTAATAAAAAAATTTCTTTTTTTAATTCTTTTAACTTATCGAAAATAAAAGAAATAAGACTTTGTCTGATTAATTCTTCATGTGTTAAACCTATTTTTAAAGCAAAAATTTTTAACGTATTTTTTTTCTGTGCTACTTCCATAATTTAATTTTTTTTTAAACAAAAATATAATTAAAAAAATAATATAATTAAAAAAATCAAATTTTTAATTTTTTATTTCAAAAAAATTTTTTCAAAAAAAACGCTAAAAATTTTAATATTTTTAATTTCAAAATAAAAAAATTTTTTTCAAAAAATCGTCCAAAATTTTAACATTAAAAAAAACAACATTTTCTATCACAATTATAAATTTATAATAAATAATTGTGCGGTGAAAACACAGCACAGGCGCAGAAAAACACCAATATTTTTAACATTTTTTATAATTTTATAATTTAAAAAAAATTTTTTCCAAAAAACGCCAATATTTTTAAGATTTTTATAATTTAAAAAAAAATTTTTTTCCAAAAAACGCCAATATTTTAATGATTTTTATAATTTAAAAAAATTTTTTTTCAAAAAACGCCAATATTTTTAACATTTTTTATAATTTAAAAAAAA
>NBLL01000081.1 GCA_002084355.1 Bacteroidetes bacterium 4572_128
TGATTTGAAAAATCCATTCTAAACAAATTGAAATTAATTTTCAAATTATTATTTATGTAAGCACATCCAATTTCGTAGTCAATTAATTTTTCGGATTTTACCATAGGCGAACTCCATTCAACTTTATCTACTTCTCCAGATTCTTTATAAATAGTATCGGATTTTTCAAATAATGGATTAACTCCTAAATCATCTGCTCCATCAAAAGTATCAAACATTTCTGAGTCAACTGGTTCTTTTTGTGCAACGGAAACATTTCCAAAAATGTTAAAATTTGCATTAATATTATAATTCAGTCCTATTCTTGGATTGAAAAAATTATATTCCAAATCAAAAGAATTACGATATTTTCCTTTAAAATTTGCTATTTCATCTTGTTCAAAACTATAATCAATACGTTGAAAATGCAAGTTTATCATAAGATTAAGATTTTCTCCAATATCATATAATTCATTAGCAAAAAAAGTTATATAATTTTTTTTACCTCTATATCTGTAATATGTAAATCCTTCTTCAAAATCTGGCAATATTGTTTTGTCTTTTAACTCCATTACATTACCATAATGATTACTCTGAAACATACTACTAAAAGTTCCTATTGTAAACTCACTTTTTTCATGTTTCCATGATAATTGAGAAATTAAACCAAGATTACCTTTTTTTACCCATTTTTCTCATATATAAAATAATGTATTTTTCCAAGTGAGCGATTCATTAAAAAAATAAGTATGGTGTAAATCAAAATGTGGCTGTGTAAAATTATCTACAGTATTTTTATAATCAATTGAATTATGCTTTCTGTTTTCTTTTAATTCGCTTTCAGGAGAAGGATTCCAAGAAGCATGACATACTTCATTTCCACCAAAAGCATTAAATTTTATTAAAGATTTTTCACCTATCCAATTTAAAGAGAAAAAATATGCCCATTGCTTAGAATCAGAACGTTCTCTGTAGCCGTCAGATGATAATTCTGACAGCCTAACTTGTAGGATTAATTTATCATCTAATAATGGTTTACTTAGTTTTACACCCATTTTTTGTGTGTTGTAACTGCCACCGAAAATAGATACTTCATATTTTTCATCTTTTTCTGTAGATGTAAGAACATTAAGTGAACCACTAAAAGTAGAAGCACCATAAAGCGAACTTCCAACGCCTCGCTGAAATTGAATATTCTCAATACTAGAAGCTAAATCCGGCATATCAACCCAAATAACTAATTGGTCTTCTGGGTCATTTTGAGGAATTCCATTAATCATTACTCCTTGTCTCTGCATAGAAAAACCTCTTACTTTTAAATGAGAATAACCCATCATACTTCCTGCATCAGAATAAGCAAATGTGTTTGGAATTTCTGTTAATAACATAGGAATATCTTCTACAGTATGCATTTCATTGATATACTCGTTGTCGATATTCGTAAAAACTACAGGCGTTTTCCTTTCAAAAGCACGTGTACTATAGACATTAAATTGCATCAATTCCTCAAGACTAAGATTCAATAAATCTTCTTCTGGAATTGTGTCTTTTTGTTGTGCACTCATTTTGTTAAATAAAGTGAATACAAACACTAAAAAAATTAAGACAAATTTTTTCATTTTTTAAATTTTTATTTATAAAAATAATATCTACAATATATAATTTTTTTTAATTAAAATTAAAAAAAAATTTTTTTTCGAAAAATGACCAAAATTTTAATGTTTTTAATTTTTTTATTTCCAAAAAATGACCAAGATTTTAATACTTTTTTTCGAAAAATGACCAAAATTTTATTAATTTATAATTTATATAAAGCAATTTTTTATTAAAAAAAAAATAAAAATTTTGAATTTTTAAAAATTTTTTTATGTAAAAACATAATTGTAAATTTGCAAAAAACAAAACAATTAATTTTTTATGAAAAAATTTAAATCTTTTTTAAAATATTTTTTCTTTATTTCATTTGGAATAAGTTTGATAATTACAAGTTTTTTTACTTATCTATATTATTCTTCTGTCCCCCAAAGAAAAGCTATTAGTGTTGTTCCAAGTGATGCTATTTTTATTTTAGAAACAAATAATTTGCAAAATGCTTGGAAGAAAATCAAACATAATACCATATGGAAAAACCTAAAAAAAAGTAATTTTTTTGGTGATATAGATGAAAGTTTATCTAGTTTTGACATAATTTTAAAAGACAATCTCGGTATGGATAAGATTTTAAAAGATAGGAAATTATTAATTTCTTCGCATTTAATATCTTCTCGAGATTACGATTATATTTTTGTTATTGATTTACAAAAAGCATCTAAGATGAGTTTTTTGACCGAAATACTTGAAGTTTTGGAATATAAAGTAAAAAGACGAAATTATAAAGGAAAAGAAATTTTAGAATTTTTTGATGAAAAAAGCTCAAGTAAAATTTTTTTAACATTAATAGAAAATTTATTACTTGGAAGTTTTTCTCAAATTTTAATAGAAGATGCTATTGCAACACAAAATATTCAAGAATGGGAAATAAACCAAAATTTTTTAAAAATTTCTAATGAAATTAGCGATAGAAAATTATTTAATTTTTATTTTAATTTCGCTCAATTAGAAAAATTTTTTAAAATTTATTCTTCAGAAAAAAAATAATATGGACTTAGAAAACAAACAAATTTCTTTGTCTGGATACACAAATTTAGATACTTTACCTTCTATTTTTAGAGATATAAATCTTGTTAAAAAAGGAAAATCTACTTCTTTTAAAGTTCTTCCGAAAGAAACGGCAATATATATTAGCTATTGTTTTGACAATTTTATGGATTTTTACACAAAAAACAAAAATGATAAATCACAAATAAGTTTTCTTGGTTTGAAAATGAAATTTCAATTTCAAAAGTTAATCCAAATAATAAAGATAGTGATGATATTTTTGTGGTAATTCCGAGTAAAAATATAAAAAATGCAAAAAGAAACTTGGAGGAAATTTGCTCCAAAATTTATAATAAAAATCCATTTGCTTTCGCAAAATATGAGTACAAAAATTATACTATAGATTTTTTAAATGTAAAAAACTTTTTTTCTATGTTTTTGGGCGATTTATTTAAAGATTTGGAAAAGCCTTATTTTACAATTATAGAAAATTTTGTCATTTTTAGCAATTCTGAAGAAGCTTTGAAAAGAAATATTGATGATTTTTTAAATAAAAATACTATGGGAAATGATAAAGATTTTTTATCTTTTAAAGATAATTTTTTTGTAAAATCTAATGTAAATATTTTTATAAAAACATCAGAAATGTATGAAGACCTAATCAATTATTCACCGAATTACAAAAGAGATAGTATAGAAAAAAATAAAAAATTAATTTTTAGCTTTTCTCGAATTGGTGTACAATTTGTTTCTGACGAAGAGATTGTAAAAACAAAAATGATTGTTAAATATGATGAAAATCCTTTGATGATAAAAAATAATAGAAATGAAGAACATTTATTTATTAATGAATATGAAAATTTAAATTTTAAAATTAAAATTAATGATAGTTTATTAAATAAAAAAGGAACTATTATTACTTTCAATCACGATACAACTTTACAGTATGAAGGAAAATTAAAGAATAAATTATTAGACGGAATTTGGAAAGTATATTATTTAAATGGAAATTTCAAAAGTGATTTATCTTATAAAGATGGTAAATTAGATGGAAAATCTATTTTTTATTTTGATAATAAAAATAATACTAAAAAAGCAGAAGTTAATTTCAAAGATGATAAAATTGAAGGAATTTATAAAGACTTTTTTGAAAATAAAGCTCGTAAATCTGTTTTGTTTTATAAGAATAATAAGTTAGATGGTGAGTCACAAATTTTTTATAAAAATGGAACTTTGAAAGAAAAAGGAAATTATAAAGACGGATTTAAAAATGGAGACTGGAATTTCTTTTCTGAAAATGGCGAATCAAAAGGAAAAAAAATTTTTTAAAAAAATGTTTAAAAATTTGAATAAAATTAAAAAAAACAAGCATTTTTGGAAGAATTTTTTTTATTCAAATTTTTATAAGATAAAAAAATATTATGAAAAAAAATATTAAAAAACCTATAATTTTAAATGAAGCCTCATTAAAAAGATTAATGAGTAGAATAGATAGTGATTTGATAAGTAAAACAGTGATTGAATCTTGGTTGTCAAGTGAGTTTAAATTAGCAGAAGAGCAAGAAAAAAATTTAAATTTTCGTTCGTCAACTTTAGAGAAATTATCTAAAATTGTAAATATAGAACAGGATGTTGACGAAAATAAATTTAAAGCATGGTTTTCGTATAAATATGAAATAAAAAAAGAAGAAAATGACTTTTTAAAAAAATTAATAAAAGATAACATTATTTATTTATCATCTTATAATGAACAAACTTTAACAGTAAAATTTATAGGACAAATTCTAAACAAAATAGAATTTAGAAATAAATTAGTGAAAGATTGGTATGAATATAAAATAAGTTGTAGATTGAATGATTGGACTCTCAGTGGTGAACCTGATTTTTTTCTAGCGAGTGGTAGAGATGAACCTAAAACACCTTATTTTTTTTTACAGGAGTACAAAAGAGAAGTTAAATTTACAGGGCATCCTAAATATCAAGTTCTTTCTGCAATGCTTGCCGCCATTAAATTAAATAATAAAAATACAATAAAAGGTGGTTATATAATTGGTAGATATTGGAATTTTGTTATTTTAGATAAATTAGAAAATGGAAATTATAAATATTTTGTCTCGAAAGGTTTCGATTGCTTAGATTTTATAGAGCTAAAAAAAATTTATATTTATTTACATGCTGTTAAAAAGCTATATTGTAAATAAACAATTTTATTTTAAATAAAAAAACATTGAAATTTTGGGCATTTTTTTGATTTTTTTTTTTTAATTTGTAAAAATTTTAATAAAAAAAATTATGAAAAAATTTAATCGTTATTTAATAACAGCGGCTTTGCCTTATGCAAATGGTGGAATTCACATTGGACATCTTGCGGGAGTTTATATTCCTTCGGACATTTACAGTCGTTATTTGCGTTTGAAAAAAAGAGACGTAATTTTTGTTTGTGGTTCTGACGAGCATGGAGTTCCAATTACTTTAAAAGCTAAACAAGAAAAAGTTTCGCCGCAAAATATCGTTGATAAATATCATAATTTGATAAAAAATTCTTTTGAAAAATTCGGGATAAATTTTGACATTTATTCTCGCACAAGTTCAAAAATTCATCATAAAACCTCTTCTGATTTTTTTAAAAAATTATATGATAAAAAAGAATTTATAGAAAAATTTCAAGAACAATTTTTCGACAAAAAAGAAAATCAATTTCTTGCAGACCGTTATATTACAGGAACTTGTCCACATTGTTCTTATGAAAAAGCTTATGGCGACCAGTGTGAAAATTGCGGAACTTCATTAAATGCCACAGATTTAATTAATCCGAAATCGGCGATCAGCGGTAATGTTCCCATTTTAAAAGAAACAAAACATTGGTTTTTACCGCTTGACAAATATGAAAATTTTTTGAGAAAATGGATATTAGAAGATAATAAAAATTGGAAACCGAATGTTTATGGACAATGCAAATCCTGGATAGATTTAGGTTTACAGCCTCGTGCTGTCAGTAGAGATTTGAATTGGGGAGTTCCTATTCCAATTGAAAATACTGATGGAAAAGTTTTATATGTTTGGTTTGATGCTCCAATAGGATATATTTCTGCCACCAAAGAATTTACGAAAGATTGGGAGAAATACTGGAAAAAAGACGATACAAAATTGGTTCATTTTATTGGAAAAGATAATATAGTTTTTCATTGCATAATTTTTCCCATTATGTTAAAAGCGGAGGGAAGTTTTATTTTACCTGATAATGTTCCAGCAAATGCTTTTTTAAATCTTGAAAACAATAAAATTTCCACTTCACAAAACTGGGCAGTTTGGCTGCACGAATATTTGAAAGATTTCGAAGGACAAGAAGACGTTTTGCGTTATGTTTTGACAATAAATGCTCCGGAAACAAAAGATAATAATTTTACTTGGAAAGAATTTCAAGGTAGAAATAATAATGAATTAGTTGCGATAATGGGGAATTTTATAAATCGTGCATTAGTTCTGACAAAAAAATATTTCAATGGAAAAGTTCCTGAAATTCAAGATCTTACAGATTTTGATAAAGAAGTTATTTCTAAAATTTCTGATTTCAAAAATAATGTAGAAAAATATTTAGAAAAATTTCATTTTCGTAATGCTTTGAAAGAAGTTATGAATCTGGCTCGTTTGGGAAATAAATATCTTGCTGATACAGAACCATGGAAATTGATAAAAACAGATAAAAATAGAGTAAAAACTATTTTAAATATTTCTTTGCAAATTACAACAAATTTATCAATTTTAGTAGAACCGTTTTTGCCTTTTACAGCAAAAAAAATTCGCAATTTTCTAAATATTAAAAAAATAAGTTGGGAAAAAATAGGTGAAAAAGATATTTTAAAAGCAAATCACCAAATAAATAAACCAAAACTTTTATTTTCTAAAATAGACGATAAAATTGTAGATATAGAAGTTGCAAAATTGATGAAAATCAAAAAAGATAATCTTCTGAGAGAAAAAAAAGTTAAGCCGTTCAAAGAAAATGTTTCTTTCGAAGAATTTCAAAAAATGGATATTCGTGTTGGAACTATTATTGAAGCGGAAAAAATTCCAAGAACAAAAAAATTATTAAAGTTAAAAATAGATACAGGAATAGATAAAAGAACTGTTGTTTCTGGAATAGCAGAATTTCATAAAGCTAATGAAATTATTGGTAAACAAGTTGCAATTTTAGTAAATTTGTCGCCGAGAAAAATTAAAGGAATAGAATCAGAAGGAATGATTTTAATGGCTGAGAATATTGATAATGTTCTAAATTTTATTGCTCCTACAAATAATACAAAAAATGGAAGTGAAATAAAATAAATTTAAAAAATCGCAAAATTTTCATAAAATTTATTTTTAAAAAAATATTTCCAATTTTGTAATTGGAAATATTTTTTTTAATTTTAATTAAAAATAGATTTCAAAGTAAAAAAATCTTTTTCCCTAACTCCTCTTTTTGTATTTTTTAATGTGCAACATTCTTTATATAAATCGTGTTGAAAGAACAAAATATAATTATTTGAAATTGCTTCTTCAAAAAATTTCTTTTTTTCTTCCAAAACAATCAAAGGTTTTGTGTCATAACTTGGAATGTAAGGCATAGGAATATGAGCTGTTGATGCTAATAAATCTGCCATAAAAACTACAGTTTTATCTTTATTTTTAATAAAAGGAATAATTTGTCCGTCAGTATGTCCATAAAATAAACGTAGTTCTATATTTTTATGAATTTTTGTATCTTTTTTTATAAGATTTAATTTTCCAAATTTCTCAATCGCCAAAAAATTTTCTTTTAAAAAAGATGCTTTTTCTCTGTCGTTTGGATTATTTGCCAAATTCCATTGTTTTTCGCTTACCCAGTGTTTTGCATTTGGGAACGCCAAGGTTAAATTTTTATTCTCGTCATATTTTACCGTTCCGCCGCAATGGTCGAAATGCAAATGAGTTAGAACGACATCAGTAATTTCATCAAAAGAAAAACCAAGTTTTTCAAAAGATTTTTCCAGAGTATTTTCGCTTTCAACTTGATAAATTGAAAAAAATTTTTTAGATTGCTTATTTCCGATTCCGTTATCTATTAAAATTTTTTTTTCATCAATTTCTATCAACATTGAACGCATAGCCCAATATGTCAAATTGTCTTTTACGCAAGGATAAGAATTCTCCCATAGAACTTTTGGTACAACACCAAACATTGCACCACCATCAATTTTCAAAATTCCTGTTTCTAAAGAGTAAATTTTCATATAAATTATTTGAAATATAAAATATTTTTTTTTACAAAATTAAAATATTTTTTTTAAAAATATCAAATATTTTATAATTAAAAATAATTTTTTTGAAAAAAACGGCATTTTTTTAATGATTTATTATAATTAAAAAAAAATTTTTTTTCAAAAAAACGGCATTTTTTTAATGATTTATTATAATTAAAAAAAATTTTTTTTTATTATAATTAAAAAAAAATTTTTTTGGTTCTTGGAACCTTTTTATGAAATATAAATTTTTTTTATTAAAAATAAAAACAAAATGATTCAAGCGTCCACGATGATTTCGTTGCATCTTTTTACAAAGCATTGATTTTTAATGCTTTAGTGACGATTTGGAATAAAAACTTTTAAAAAATATTAAAAAAAAACCACAAAAAGGTTCGAAGAGCCAAAATTTTTTTTAAAATTCGTAAAATTTTCACGATTTTTGAAAAAATTTTTTTTATTTTGAAATTAAAAAAATCTTAAAATTTTGGACGATTTTTGAAAAAAATTTTTGAAAAATAAAATTTTTTATAATTTTTAAAAATGCTAAACGTTTTAAAAAAAATTATAAAAAAATTATGAAAAAAAAATCTTATATTTTTTCAGAAATTTCATTTAATATTTTAGATGAAATAGCTTATTTTGACCAAGTTCAAAATCAAAAAATTTTTAGAGAATGGTTTAATGTTAATTATGAAATTAGTGAATCTGATGAAAAATTTCTTAACATTTTAATAAAAAATAATTTTTATAATATAGATTTTTATTCAGAACTTCAATGTAAATTGCATTTTATAAGCCCTCTTTTAAATAGAATTAATTTTTATGGTGCAAATTATCGTCAATGGTTTGAAGCTAAAATGCAAGGAATAATTAATGGATATGAATTAAGTGGAAATTTAGATTTTATGCTTGCAAGCGGTAAAAGAAAACCAAAAACACCATATTTTTTTATTCAAGAATATAAAAAATCTGTTTCCATTCCAAAACATCCAATGGGACAATTATTAGCACAAATGGCGGTTGCAATAGAAAATAATAAAGGAAAAGAAATGCGAGGAGCATATAATATTGGTAGATTTTGGTTCTTTGTTGTTCTTGAAAAAATTGATGTATCTAAATATAAATATCATGAATCAGAATCTTTTGATTCTTTGAAAATAAATGATTTAAAAAAAATTTTTCAAATTCTAAAAGCTGTAAAATACAAATATTGTAAATAAAAAAAAAATTTTTAATTTTAATAATTTTTATTTTTAAAATAAAAAAAATTTTTTTCAAAATTCGTCCAAAATTTTAATAATTTTTATTTTTAAAATAAAAAAAAATTTTTTTCAAAAATCGTCCAAAATTTTAATTTTTTAATTTCATATTAAATGCATTTTTTTTAATTTTTTTCAAAAAATTTTTTGGTGTTTTTTTTTGCAAAGTTATGATTTTATTATCATTTATGGTTTTTTATTCATTCGGATATCCATACATATTTATTTGTCCGTTTTCATTTATTGATATTTCTATTGCATTATTTTTTGGCAAATCATTTTTAGTATATTTTTTTGTTAAAAACTTGATTTTTTGATTTGATGACCCAATTAATCCACCGTTTTCAGTGCGATAATTTTTGTCGTATCTGTCTGTTATTATAATATCTATAAGATTTAATATTTCAGTTTTGTTTTTGCTTTTTAATTCGTTGATTGAATAACCTGTATAAATAATTATGCTCAAATCTGTTTTTTTTATTTGTTTTACAAAAAATAATAATTCTTCGTATTGGTCAAACGGTTCTCCGCCAAGTATTGTTATTCCCTGAATATGTTCTTTTTCATTAATTATTTTTTCAAAAAGTTTTTTAGTTGATATTTTATTTTTTGT
>NBLL01000082.1 GCA_002084355.1 Bacteroidetes bacterium 4572_128
TTTAAATGTTTTCATTTAATATACACAAAATCATCGTGGACGATGAATCATAATCTTTTCACATTTTTTATGTGCGAAAAATTTCCTATCACAAAAAGGTTAGATAACCATTTTTTTTTAATAATTTAAAAACATTAAAATTTTGGCGCTTTTCAAAAAAATTTTTTTTTAATAATTTAAAAACATTAAAATTTTGGCATTTTTCAAAAAAAATTTTTTAATAATTTAAAAACATTAAAATTTTATTTTTTTTTAATAATTTAAAAACATTAAAATTTTGGCATTTTTTCAAAAAAATTTTTTTTTAATAATTTAAAAACATTAAAATTTTGGCGTTTTTTCAAAAAATTTTTTTTTTAATAATTTAAAAACATTAAAATTTTGGCGTTTTTTCAAAAAAATTTTTTTTTTTAATAATTTAAAAACATTAAAATTTTGGCATTTTTTCAAAAAAATTTTTTTTTAATAATTTAAAAACATTAAAATTTTGGCATTTTTCAAAAAAAATTTTTGTTAAAAAAAAAATTCCAAATTTTTAAAAATGGAATTTAAATTTTTTTGAAAAAATCAATATTTTTTAATTATTCTCCTACGACAACTTTCGCAAAACGTATTACTTTGCCGTTTAAAAAATAACCTTTTTCTATCATATCAACAACTTTCCCTTTTGATTTTTTATCTTCCACAGGAATTTTTGTTAAAGCTTCGTGTAAATCTGTATCAAAAGTTTTATTCATAGCGTCGATTTCTTTTATTCCGTTTTTCTTAAGAAAATCAGAAAACTTATTTTGAATTAAAAGCATTCCTTTTTTTATAGATTTTACATCTTCAGATTCTTTCATAGCCTTAGAAGCTCTTTCAAAATCATCAACAACTTTCAAAAGTTGTGTAAGAACATTTTCACTTGCTGTTTTCATTAGGTCTATTTTTTCTTTGAGAGTTCGTTTTCTATAATTATCAAACTCCGCAGAAAGACGTAAATATTTATCACTTACTTTTTGTAATTTCTCATTTAAAATTTCTTCTTCTGATTTTTCCTCAACATCTTTTTCAATAGTTTTTTTATCAGAAATTTTTTCATCAGAAGTTTTTTCATTTTCTTTTTGAGATTTTACCTTAGAAGTTTCTTCCTTAGGTGCATCTTTAAGAATATCTTTTTTATTTTCTTTTTTATCAGACATTTTAAAAAAATTTTTAAATTTCATTTAAAATTAAATTAAATTTTTACAAAATTAATAAAAAATTTATAATTAAAAATAATTTTCATTTAAAAATTTTTCAAAAATTAAATTCAAGAATTAATTTTTTTTTATTTAAAATTTTTATTTTTTTCCCTTTTAGGTATAATAATTTTTTACTTTTTAATGAAGATAATAAACGTATAACAGATTCTGTTGCCGTTCCCGCTATATTTGCTAATTCTTCTCTTGTCAAATAAATATTTATAAAACCTTCTTCATCTAATCCGAATTCTTCTTTTAAATGAATTAAAATTTCTATTAAACGTTTTTTTACGGAATTTTGTGCAATATTCATTATGTAATCGTTTGATTCTCCCAATTCAACACAAGCCTTTTTTATTAACTGAATAGCAAAATTACCGTTTGTTTTTATGAATTTAAATAAATTTTTTGATGGGATAAAACAAATTTTTACATCTCTTATAACTTTTGCACTTGTACAAGATGCTTCTGAACTCAAAACAGAACGATAGGCAATAATATCTCCAGCCTTAGCAAAACGAATAATTTGCTCTTTTCCATTTATTCCTGTTTTATATAATTTAACTATTCCTTCTGTTACGCAATAAAAACCACTTAAATAACTTCCTTCTCTATAAATTTTTTCGCCTTTTTCATAAAATAAAATACTTTTATCACAACTTAAATTTTCCGATTCTAAGTTTGTCAAATACCTAAAAGGTAAATTTATTTTGTAGAGACAATTTCTACAAGAACTTTCTAAATTTAAACGTTTCATTTTTTAATAATTTTTATGCATTAAAAATACATAAAAATTATTAAACAAAAAAACAATTTATTTTGAATTTTTTTTATAATATTTTATCATTTTTGGGACAACTTTTGACACATCGCCAATAACATTATAATCTGCAATTTGATTAATAGGAGCTTTTGCATCTTTGTTTATGGAAATTATTATAGATGATTCGTCCATACCTGCACGATGTTGAACAGCACCAGAAATTCCACAAGCAATATAAAGTTTTGGTCTTACTGTTGTTCCTGTTTGGAGTTCAAATAATTTTTCGAAATTTTTCTTAGAACCAACACCATATCCTCCCGCAACAATAACAGATGAATTTTTAATATTAATTTTACTTTTTTCTATATGACGCTCAATAATTTTAACAATAAAATCTTCATCATTCAAGAGATTTTCGACATTTATATTTTTAATTTCACCTAAATAATTTTCCGAATAAATTTCTTTTTTCATTACACCTTCTCTGACGGTCGCCATTTGTGGGTGCATTTCTGGATTTATTATTGTCGCAATAATATTTCCGCCAAAAGCTGGTCTTATTTGATATAATAAATTTTTATAATCTTTTTTATTTTTTCTATCAAAATAATCTCCAATTATTAGACTTGTACAATCGGCAGTAAGACCACATTTTAAAGCAGACGCAACACGTGGAGCAATATCTCTACCAATGGAAGTTGCTCCGAATAAAACAATATTCGGTTCTTCTTTCTTAAAAATATTTGTTAAAATATTTGTGTGTGGAAGAGTTAAATAAGGATATAATTTTTTATTGTCTGCTAAGTGCAAAATATCTACACCATAAGGGAAAATTTGTTTTTCTATATTTTTTAAATTAGAACCAATAACAATAGCTTCCAATTTACAATTTAATTCATTTGCAAGTTTTTTTGCTTTAGAAAGTAATTCTAAACTTACATCGAGAATTATACTCTCTTCTATCTCGCAATAAACAAATATATTTTTCATTTTTTTTTTTTAAAAATTATCTAATTTATGATTATTAATTAAATTTTTCATCAAAAAATTAATACTTTCATCGCTTTCATCGAGAATTTTTGTTTCCTTTTTTGAAGTCATAATAACATTTTCAATTTTTTTTACTTTTGTCGGCGAACCGTCAAGACCAAGAAAAGTCGTATCTGCATTTACGTCTTGAACATTCCATTCTTGAATATTTAAATATTCTCTTTCTTTATTCAATTTTTTTAAGGTTTCATTTTCTCTTTTTAGTTCTGTTTTTGTTCTTGAATGTTTAAATTTCATAAAAAATTTCGCATTACGAAAACGACATTCTGGTGCAGAACTGTGAACAGTAATTAAAATTGGCATATCAGAAAGAACTACTTCTATACCTCTTTCTAATCTTCTTTTAATTTTAATTTTATTTTCAGAAATACCTATAATTTCCTCACAATAAGTAACTTGCGGGATATTTAATTTCTCGGCTATTTGTGGTCCAACTTGTGCAGTATCTCCATCTATTGCCTGACGACCAGCAATAATTATATCATAATTTTCAATTTTTTTTATTGCTTGAGAAATTGCGTAGGACGTTGCCAAAGTATCTGAACCAGCAAATTTCCTATCTGTTAAAAGAAAAGATTTATCTGCTCCTCTATAAATTCCTTCTCTAATAATTTCTGCCGCTCTTGGCGGTCCCATAGTAAGAATATTCACTTCAGTATTTTCATATTTATCTTTTATTCTTAAAGCTTGTTCCAGAGCATTTAAATCTTCAGGATTGAAAATTGCAGGCAAAATACTTCTATTTACTGTTCCATCAGCTTTCATAGCATTTTTTCCAACATTTCTTGTGTCAGGAACTTGTTTTGCAAGAACTATAATTTTTAATTTTTTCATTTTTAAAAAATTTTTTCAAAAATAAATTTTTTTATAAAAAAAACAAAATTTTAATAAAAAAATTTTAATTTCGCTGTTTTTTAAAAATTCTTATATGAAGAAATTAGCAGTTGTTGCTTTGGGTGGAAATGCTTTGTTGCGAAATAATCAAATCGGAACAATTCAAGAACAAGAAGCAAATACGAGAGAAACATTAAAAAATTTGATTTTCTTAATAAAGGAAAATTATGACCTTGTTATTACACACGGCAATGGTCCACAAGTTGGAAATATTTTAATGCAAAATGATGCTGGAGAGATTTTGTATAATATTCCACAAATGCCAATGGATGTTTGCGTTGCGGATTCTCAGGGCAGTATAGCTTATATGATAGAAAAAGAGTTGCGAAACCTTTTAAAAGAAGAAAATATAGAAAAAGATATTATAAGCTTGATAACTCAAATTGTTGTTGATAAAAATGACATTGCTTTTAAAAATCCGCAAAAACGCATAGGAAGAATTTATCCAAAAAAAGAAGCAGAGAAATTAGAAAGAGAAAAATCTTGGATATTTAAAAAAAGTCCGAAAGTAAAAGATGGATGGCGAAGAGTTGTGCCGTCTCCAAAACCTATAGAAATTTTTAACATAAAAACTATAGAGAAAATTGCTCGTAGTGGAGCGATAATTATTGCGTCCGGAGGAGGTGGAATTCCTGTACATTTATCTGACAATAAATTTTTTAAATCTTCTGAAGCAGTAATTGACAAAGATGCTTCTTCGTCATTACTTGCAAGTAAAATTAATGCAAATGAATTTTACATTTTAACTGATGTTCCTTATGTTTTTTTAGATTTTAATAAAAAAAATCAAAAGAAATTAGAATTTTTAAATGAAAAAGATGCTAAAAAGTATCTCAAAGAAGGAAAATTTGGTGAAGGAAATATGTCTCCTAAAATTGTTGCTTCATTAGATTTTATAAAAAATGGAGGAGAAAAAAGTGTTATTACAGAAGCAACAAAACTCGAAGATAAAACTTTCGGAACAAAAATAACAATGGAATACGAAAATTTTTAATGAAGAATTTTTTTTTCAAAAATCGTCCAAAATTTTAATATTTTTAATAAAACAACATTGGATTTTCTTTTTAACCTCTGTTTCTACCAAACAGAGGTTAAAAAGAAAATCCAATGTTAAAAAAATTTTTTTCAAAAATCGTCCAAAATTTTAATTTTTTCAAAAAACGTCCAAAATTTTAATGTTTTTAATTTCAAATAAAAAAAATTTTTTCAAAAAACGTCCAAAAATTTAAGATTTTTAAATCTCGAAATTAAAAAAATTTTTTTTCAAAAATCGTCCAAAATTTTAATGTTTTTTAATTTTAAAATAAAAAAAAATTTTTTTCAAAAAACGTCCAAAATTTTAATGTTTTTAAAAAAACAACATTGGAGGTTTTTTTTTAACACCATAAGTCGTTAGAAAACGGCTATGGTGTCCACGCTTGATTTGGTGAAAACACCGCACAGGCACAGGATGCTTATATGTCATAGAGACGCTTGACGCATAAGGAAAATTCATAAAAAATTGGCATTCTATTGAAAAAATAATTTTTTTGTTTATAAAAAATATATACATTTGCTTTTTTTTATAAAATTAGATGGAAAAACATATAAAACCATTGAAATAGGCAATCAAACATGGATGGCTGAAAACCTTGCTTACAAGCCAAGCATTGGAAGTTATTGGGCACTTGATAATGAGCAAAGTAATGTTGCAAAATATGGTTATCTTTACGATTGGAAAACATCTAAAAAAGTTTGCCCAGTTGGATTTCATTTACCAAGCGACGATGAATGGAAACAGCTAGCTACACATATAAGTAAGGTGGAAAATATTGTTCAAGAAAGAGATTATACATTTGAAATCGTAGGAAAACTTTTAAAATCTAAATCAGGTTGGAAAAACGAATGTAATGGAACAGACAAATTTGGATTTTCAGCCTTACCAAGCAACATTAGGCTTAGAAATGGAGCTTTTGGAAGCGATGGAGATATTAACTCGTGGTGGAGCAGTACATCTAAAAACAATAGACGTGCTTGGTATTGGTATTTTGGTAATTCTGATGATGATTTTTGTCGTATGAATTTAATTTTCACTAAAAAAGCTGGATTTTCGGTTCGCTGTATTGCTGATTAAATTTTCAATGCTATATAAATTTAATTTTGTTTTTATTATAAATATAATTATTTAATATTAAAACAAAAACAGAAGTTTAAAACTTTTGCTTTTGTTTTTTTTTATTATAAATAAATTGGCATTTTTTTGAAAAATCCTAAAAAAATGCCGTTTTTTTGAAAAAAATTTTTTTTTAATTATAAAAAATCATTAAAATTTATCGTTTTTTTGAAATAATTTTTTTAAATAAAATATTAAAATTTTGGCGTTTTTTTCCATTAAAATCAACAACTCTTACCTGTATTTGTGGTACTAAAATATCTCCAAATAAGTTCTTGAATTTTGTCATTTTTTTTGTCGTTTTCTTTTCAACTATTTTTACATTAAGTAATTTTGCTAATTCATTATTTTTATAATACTCTTCAAAATAATGAATTAATACTTTTGAAACATATACTTGAAATAAATCTTTCAAAGCACATAAAAACAGAAATGTTATTGTTCTAAAATTACAACTCTCTACATTTATTGTTATATTATATCATAAATATATCTTAACGAAAGATGCTTTCAGGTCAAGTGAAACACTTGATACATATTATTCTTCTTTCTCATATCCTTCATAGTAATATGACTGCTCAATACCTTTAAAAATAATTTCTCTATTGTTTATTTCATTTGTTAGATTGACTGAAAGTAATGTTCTTATTTCTAAATCATTGATAGGGCTACGTTCCATCGCTTGTAGATAAAGTGTTTTATCAACAAACTGCCAATTTATTACTTTTTTTATCTGTTTTTTTAAAATCATATCTAACCATATACGCATAGTTCTTCCGTTACCTTCGCTAAAAGGATGAGCAACATTCATTTCTACATATTTGGCTATGATTTCTTCAAAAGTATTTTCAGGCATTTCTTCAATTTTCGCTAAGGCTTCATTCAAATATAAAGAATTTGCAAATCTAAAACCGCCTTTTGAAATATTATATTCTCGTATTTCTCCTGCAAAATCATACAAATCTTTAAACAAATAACGATGTATCTCTTGTAAGCCTTTAGTTGTGCCAATTTCAAACCTATCAATATCGCCTGTTTCAAACAAATTGTATGCTTTTTCTAAACTTTTTTTATCTATATGTTTCATTTCCTATAAATTTTTTTTCTTTCAAAAGTAGTGTTTTTTTAAAAATTACATAAAAAATCTCAAAGGTCGTAAAGAGCTTTGAGATTAATTATCATGAAACAAATATATATTAACGAAAGATGCTTTCGTGTCAAGCGACACGATGGACTCATAAAGAATATCCAAAATTGAACGTTTTGTAGATATTATTGCTTTTTAATGCGCTGTTAACACTTTAATTCACGCTATCCCACACCTTTGTTAGTTTTTCAATTATCTCATGAATAGTTTTACTTTTTGATGATACATGTAAATTTGGATTTTCCAATGGATGCTCATGCCACCCAACTCTATTGTCGAAATCAAATCCCCATTTTCTGTTGTTTTCAAGAATAATACTGAATGATTGAGTTCGCCTAATCGCATTGTACCAAATGCTTAAAAAACCTTTGGGTTTTAAAGTTACTTTAACTTTGATATATGTTACCGAACGTTGTTCAATTACTACATTATCAACAAAATCCAAAACAGCCAAATTAGCATTCAATTCTGATAAAAAATTATTTACGTCCATTGTTGTAATTTTGTTTTAAAGTATTCTAATTCAGTTACAACTGCCTCCCATTGGTAGTATATTGTTTTCATTTTTTAGATAATAGAGTTTATAACGAACATAATCCTTAAATACTATATCCAAAGCATTATCAAAATTTGTAGCTTTGGTAAAATCCATTATTTGTTGTTGTACAGCTTTCATAATTACAATAATTAAACATTATGCTTTTGATATTATAACGAAGTTTATCGTGTAACATTTTACATGAATAACTCTCATTTATTCTCTGTTGTTAAAAATTTTTTAAAGATATTTAATTTTTCTCTACATTTTATAAATATTTTTTCTTTCAAAAGTGTTTTTTTTTTTAAATTACATAAAAAATCTCAAAGGTCGTAAAGAGCTTTGAGATTAATTATCATGAAACAAATATATATTAACGAAAGATGCTTTCAGGTCAAGCGACACGATGGACGCATAAGGGGTTTTTTGGAAAAATTTTTTTTTAATAAATTATTAAAATTTTGGCGTTTTTTGGGAAAATTTTTTTTAAAATAAATTATTAAAATTTTGGCGTTTTTTGAAAAAATTTTTTTTTAAAATAAATTATTAAAATTTTAACGTTTTTTGGAAAAAAATTTTTTCAAAATAAATTATTAAAATTTTGGCGTTTTTTGGAAAAAATTTTTTTTTAATAAATTATTAAAATTTTGGCGTTTTTTGGGGAAAATTTTTTTTAAAATAAATTATTAAAATTTTGGCGTTTTTTGGAGAAAATTTTTTTTTAAATATTTTTTTTTAAATAAATTATTAAAATTTTGGCGTTTTTTGAGAAAAAAATTTTTTTTTAATAAATTATTAAAATTTCGTCGTTTTTTGGAAAAAATTTTTTTTAAAATAAATTATTAAAATTTTGGCGTTTTTTGAAAAAAAATTTTTTTTAAATAAATTATTAAAATTTTAACGTTTTTTGGAAAAAATTTTTTTTCAAAATAAATTATTAAAATTTTGGCGTTTTTTGGAAAAATTTTTTTTAAATAAATTATTAAAAAATATTGAAATTTTGGGTGTTTTTTGAAAAAAATTTTTTTGATTTTCGAAATTTTTGTGGAGGAAATTTATTTTGTAATAATAAATATGAAAAAAAAAATTTTTTCAAAAAGATGCTTTTTTTTATGAATTTTAAAATTCATAAAAAACATTAATTGCTAACTGATATTTTAACTTTTCGGTTAATTTTTTTTTCGTATTCGTTTTTTTCTGGAGTAAGATTATTCTTTCCTGTCCAAGAAATTTTTATGTTATTTTTTGAAACCCCACTTTTTATTAAAAATCCTTTTACTTTTTCCGCTCTTATTTTAGAAAGTTCCATATGAAATTTCCCATAATCTGTCGAAGTTTGTCCTTTTAAATGTATTTTTAAAGATTTGTTCTTCTTCATCAATTTTGAAATTCCATTCAAAAGTGTTCTATTGTTTGAACTTATTTCAAAAATTCCATATTCAAAATAAATATTTGCAAATTCAATTTTTGTATTTTTTGGTTTTTCTACGTTTGAAACTCTACAAAATTCTTCCATAGTATCACCTTTTAAAAAATTAAAATTGTTTCTGTCAAAACTATATTGCGAATAAATAAGGAAAATATTTTGTGAAAATAAAACTGCTATTAAAATTATTTTTTTCATATTGTGGTTTTATAAAATTATAACAAAAAAAGTACCATAAAATAAAAATTATTAAATAATAATTTAAAAAAATAAAAATAAAAAATTTTTTTAAAAAAAATAAAATTTTTTATTTGTAAAAAAAAATTAAAAATTTATGAAACCAAAAATATTACGTTATTTAATAATTTCGTTAATTATTTCTTTTGCACTTTCTTTTTGTCGTTCTTCATGGCAAGACGAAAATAAAAAAAATAAATTTCTTATAAGTTTAGTTTTGAGCAGTTTAGAAAATTATCATTTTGAACCAAAAGATATAAATGACGATTTTGCAGAAAAAGTTTTTAAAACATATGTTTTGCAATTAGATTACAATAAAAGATTACTTTTGCAATCAGATGTGGATAAATTGGAAAAAATAAAATATCAAATTGATGATGAAATAAAAGATGGTAATTCAAATTTTTTTGAAATTTCTTATTCTATAGCAGAAAAAAGATTGAAAAATGTAGAAGATTATTTTACAGAAATTTTAGAAAAACCATTTGACTTTAATAAAAAAGAGGAATTTGAAACAGACCCAGAAGAAAGAAATTACGCTTATGACGATAAATCTTTAAAAGAAGTCTGGCGAAAAATGTTAAAAAATCAAGCTCTTAGGAAAGTTCATTTTTATTTGGAAAAACAAGAAAAAGATAAAAAAGAATCTGATACTGTAAAAATAGAAAGTTTTAGTTTTCTTGAAGAAAAATCCAGAAAAAAAGTTTTAAAAACTTATAAAGATTGGTTTAAACGCATGAATCAGCTGGAAAAAAAAGACAGGTTTAATTTGTATTTGAATTGCATAACTAATGTTTTTGACCCACATACAAATTATTATCCGCCGCGAGAAAAAGAGAATTTTGATATTTCTATGTCTGGACAATTAGAAGGTATCGGTGCGACTTTGCAATCAAGTGATGGTTATATAAAAATTGTCAGAATAATAACTGGCAGTCCATCTTGGAAACAAGGCGAATTAAAAAATGGTGATTTAATTACAAAAGTAGCACAGGCAGACGGCGAACCAGTAGATGTTATTGATATGCGACTTGATGATGCTGTTCAATTAATACGTGGGAAAAAAGGTACAGAAGTTATATAAAATTGCTTACATAGATTTGCCAATATTTTATGTTGATTTTAAAAATTCTGGCGGTCGTCGATGTTCTGATGATATAGAAAAAGAATTGAAAAAAATAAATGATGAAAATGTTGATGCTTTGATTTTAGATTTAAGAAATAATACTGGTGGTTCTTTAAATGATGTTGTAAAAATCGGAGGTTTTTTTATAAAAGATGGTCCTATTGTTCAGGTTAAAACGAGTAATAAAAAAGTTAATGTTTTAAAAGATAATGACCCAAGAGTTCAATTTGATAAACCTGTTGTAGTTTTAGTAAATTCTATAAGTGCTTCTGCTTCGGAAATACTTGCTGCTGCTTTGCAAGACTATAAAAGAGCAATAATTATTGGAAGTAAATCTACTTTTGGAAAAGGAACGGTTCAACGTTTTGTAAATTTTGATGATATTTTGAATAGATGGACATTCGACACAATTAAAAGGTGTTACGCCAGATATTATTTTACCTGATAATTATTCTTTTTTCGAATTTGGAGAGAAAGAGCAAGATTTTGCTATAAAATGGGACGAAATTTTATCTGCAAATTATGTTGTTTGTACGGATTATTTAAAAAATATAAAAAGAATAAAAAAGAATAGTAAAAAACGTTCTAAAAAAAATAAAGATTTTTCTTTAATTTATGAGAGTGCACAATTTTTGAAAAAAAGAAGTGAAGATACAAAAATTTCTTTAAATTATGAAAAATATAAAAAAAATGAGGAAAAAATTGAAAAAATTTCTGAAAAATATAAAGACCTTTTTACTAAAAAAACTGATTTGGAATTTTCAAATTTAAAAATAGATATGATAGAAATTGAAAAGGATACTACTATTCTAAAAAGTAGAAAAGAATGGTTAAATGCTTTGGCAAAAGATATTTATGTAAAAGAATCGTTTTCTGTTTTAAAAGAACTTATTGATAAATAATTTATTATGGCTTTAATTTTAAATATAGAAACTTCTACAAATATTTGTTCTGTTGCTCTTGCGAAAGATGGAAAATTAATTGATATGGAGGAAAGTAAAGAAGACAAAACACATGCAAATAAATTAGGTGTTTTTGTAGAAAAAATTCTAAAAAAGAATCAAATAGAGATTAAAAATTTAGATGCATTTGCCATTAGTAAAGGTCCAGGTTCTTATACTGGACTTAGAATAGGAGTTTCTTTTGTTAAGGGAATTTGTTACGGTGGAAGTAAAAAATTAATTGCGGTTAATACTTTACAAAGTCTTTGTCAAAAAATAAATAAAAATGATTTTGATGAAAACACTTATTTTGTTCCAATGATAGATGCCCGAAGAATGGAAGTTTATACTGCAATTTTTAATGAAAATAATGAATTTGTTAAAAAAGTTTCTGCAAAAATTATAGACGAAAATTCTTATATTTCATTATTAAAAGATAGAAAATTAGTTTTTTTTGGAAACGGTGCAGAAAAATGTAAAAAATTTATTTCTCATAAAAACGCAATTTTTTTAAAAAATATAGATGCTTCGGCAAAAAGCATGATAAATTTATCTGAAAGTTCTTTCAAAAATTTAGAATTTGTTAATATTGCATATTTTGAACCATTTTATTTAAAAGATTTTATCATAACAAAATCTAAAAAAAAAATTTTTTAGATTTATAATAAAAATTAAATAATTAAAAAAATGCCATTTTTTGAAAAAAATTTGTATCCGCTCATTATAGTATGGTAAATTTCAATTTTTTGCATTTTACAAAAAACGCAACAACCTTAAAATCAAAGCTTTATGGTTTTTGTTTTTTGCGAAAAAAACATTAAAAAAAATCGGTATATTGAAAAAAATTTTTTTTTAATTTTAAAATCATTAAAAAATTGGCGATTTTGGAAAAAATTTTTTTATTGAAATAAAATCGTAAAATTTGCCGTTTTTTTGAAAATAATTTTTTTTTAACATTGTTTTTTTTTAAATACCAATGTTTATTTTAAGGTTTTTTTAATGTTCTAATAAGCAAATTTTTTTATAAAATTTCTTTTTCTATCATAATTTTTTTTATAAAATGATATAAATATTGATTTATAAATAAACTTTTATTGCTATTTTCTTGAATTATTCCTATTCTTTTTAAATAATTAATTTGTTTTTCAATTTCATTTTTTTTATTAAAATTAATTTTTTCTATAGTTTTCATATCCAATTTTTTATGTAAAATAAATTGTAAAATCAAAACATAAATATCAGAACTAAGATTTTCTAATGAAAATAAATCCACATTTTTAGGATATGAAATTTGCAAAATACCATTTTTAAAATCTTTGATATTTGTTCGCCATGCTTGTAAAGATGTTCCAATATTTCCGTCAGAGTAATTAAAATATTTAGAAAATAAATTTGCATAATCAATTTCATTAAAATTGTTCTCGTGTTTTTTTTTCAAAGAAAATCTTATCGGACTAAGGCGATGACGTAATAAAATAATTTCTTTTAATTCCATAGCATTAAACGGTTTACATTCAATAATTTTCAAAAAATAATTTTCTACATTTTTGATTTTATTCATTAGTTTCAATGTGTGGTGATTTACATTTACTATAAATAAACATTTATTGCTAAATTTCTCTATTAAATTGATAATCAAATCTATAACTTCAAAACCATCCTCCGTTTTTTGCCACCATAATTCTAAATTATCAAAAATAATTATACTATTTTCAGGAATACGGTTGAAAATTTCTTGATAACTTCCATAAGAGTTTAATTTATTTTCTAATGTTTTTTTGAAAAATTTTATATCTATATTTCTTTTATCTGAAGTTTCTATTTCATAAATTTTACTTCCATTTTGTATAAATTTATTTGCAATAAATTGAGAGAAAAAAGTTTTTCCAGAATTATGCTCTCCTGTTATCATTATTCCACCTTGAAAATTCGACAAATAACGTTTATAAGCGATATCCGCTTCTAATAATTCCTCTTTTCTGCCGATGAAAATCTCAGAATCATATTGATGTTTATTTGAAAATAATTGTTTGTAATAAAAAGGCAATTTTTTTATTAAAATAGGATCCGGTGAGACTTTTTCCAATAAATTTAATACTTCATCAACAGAAGTCTTTTTTATAGATTTCATTTTCTTAAATTTATTTGCTAATAAAATTCCGTCACTTTTCCTGTAATAAATTTTCTCCATCTGTAAAAAAAAAAGATTCTTAAAAAATTCTATTCTTTTATAAGAAAAAATTTTTTTAGAATTTTCCTCTTCGAAATTATCTAAATTCCGCTCTTCATTATTAAATTTGTGAATAGTTAATTTCTCAAAAATATCATTAAAAATTTTTTTAATTTCTAAATTAATTTCCTCTCTAATTTGTAAAATATTTTCTATGGTTTCAGAAATAACTTTTTCTTTACTTCTAACAATTAAAATTAAATTTTCTATTTCACCATTCATAATAATATTTTCTTCTTCTCCAATTTCAGTATCTTCATAAATTTGCAATATTAAATTATCAAAAACAGAATTATAAAAACGTAATTTATTAGAAAGTTTTTCTAAATTTTTTTGAAGCGGTTCTATTAAATCATTTTGAATAAGATAATCCAGCATACGAGAGCATTGAATTTTTATAGTTTTTATTCCGTCTTTTTTAAATTGCAATTTTTCAAAATTGAAATATGAATTATTATCCATAACTTCAACAAACTTAGGAAAATATTTAATTTCATTTTTTATATCTTCAAAAGTATTATCAATAATTTCTAAAAATTTAAAAAAATAATTTTTATGGTCATAAGATTTTCGTGAAAAATTAAATTTTGGGTTTTTATGAGAGATTAAATTTTTTTTATAAAAAATCAGGTATTTTTTTAAACTTTCAAAATTTTCTATTATGGAAACATCAAAAGTTTTTTCAATCCTATTTAAAGTTTGTCGAGATATCTTTTTTAATTTATTTTCAAATAAATAAAAATTAAGTTCTAAGCTTGTTGAGTTATAAAATAAGATTTGATTTTTCTTCCATATATTTGGTAAATTTAATAAATCCTTAGGTCTTTTTATATCATTATGTTTTCTTTTTATCAAAGAATTTGGATTGATAGTTTGTAAATCATTACTAATTTTTTGAATTAAAAAATTTAATTCGTTCATTAATAAATGATAAATTTTTATCTGAGCCCGCGGTGTAATTTTCATTAAATTCCTCAATTCATTTGAAATTTTATCTTTTTCTTTTTTTACAGATTTTTCATCTAATAAATTTTTATTTGAGGCAATTTCCAAAGTAAATAAACTAATTTTCACCGACTTAACTATCTTTTGAAATTCAAAAATGTGATGCACACTTATCATTCCAAATTCATTTAAAATTTTGAATAAAATATTATAAACTTCATAAGGAATATAACTTTTTAATAATTTTTGAAATTTAATTTGGTATTTTGTTGGATGTCCAGAAATTTTTATTTTTATTTTTTCAAAAAATTTGAAATAAATTAAAGAAAAATTATCTTTTTCATCTTTTTTCAAATCATCTAAAGAAATATTATTAAAAATAATTTTTACTGAATTATTGACCTTTTTTTCTAATTCTGACAGAAAAAATTTTGTCGCTTCTTCGAGAATATTTTTTTGATTTTCTATTGCTTCATTAATTGTTTGGTCGATTAATTTTTGTGAGCCTTTTAAAAAATTATCTTGAATTCTAAAAAAATATTTTTGTTGAACAGATTTTTCTTTCTTAAGGACAAAATTAGCATTATTTAAAGTTTTATAAATCAACTTAATAAGAATATTTTGGTAGGAGCTTTTATATTTTAAAATAGCTGCGAAATAATCTTTATAAAAATATTCAGCCATCTTTTTAAAATCTGCTCTTAAAGAACTTAAATGACTTTTAACAATATTATTTTTTGGAAAAATAATGTTATCAGATTTTATTTTCTCTAATAAAATATTATCTATTTTTGAAACAGATTCTTTTTTTAAATCCTTAAAATTTTTATTTTTTTCTTTTTGTGTAACTTGTAACTCTTTGAAATAAGAACTTGCTTTTATCAAAACAACGGTTCCTATATTTTTTATTATTTTATTCGTATTATCAAAAAATATTTTTTCTTTATTATTTTCTATCTCTCCAATTCCAAGAAAAGTCAAATCGGTATATAAAGACTCTATTTTTATAATTTCTTCAAAAGTTCTTTTTTCTATTTCATTATTAATAATTCTAATTTCTGCTTCTATTCTAAAATTATCCAGAACTCTTTTTGTACTTTTATAAATTGTTTCTCTTTCTTGGTTTTTATTATTAATAATTAATAAACGCAATTTTGCATCTACCCATTTGTGAGATAATAAAATAAATCTTATCAAAGTAAGAGCAAAATTCCCATTATTTCCAGCACCTCTCCACCATAAATCTATTCTTTTATATTTTCCAAAACCTCTTTTTATGGAATAATTTAACATTAAAATACTTAGGTCTAAGTTGCTGAAATTTGCTATCAAACTAATAAAACTTTTTGCTCGTTCTTCTTTTTGTAGCCAACCAAGAATTACAGTATTCGGTTCAATTCCGGAAAAACCATAAGTTCCAGCTACGGTTTTCATTCCTTCATAAATATTCGTACAAGAAATTTTTCGAGAAAAAATTCCTTCTAATGGATTTTCTTTTTTTAAATTTTGTTCATTTTTTTGAAATAAAAAAGTTTCTTTTTCACTTTCTATAATATCAAAATTAGAAAGCATACCGTGTTTTCCAACAAGAAATTTCCCAAATTCTATTAAATAAGGTCTTTTTTTTTGTAATTCTCCGCTAAATAAAATTGCATTTGCTTGCCAGTTTCTTTTTTCTAAATTGTTTTTTTGGACTTTATGAAGAGCAGTTCTGATTACTGTATTCCAAACACTTTGCCATACATCTCCAAACTCTGATTTCATTTGTTTTCTTTGCAAATAAAAATAAATCATTCCCATAATTATAAAAGAAAGTATCATGGAAATCATATCTAATTTAAACATTACACCAAAACAAACTATTGCACCAATTATTCCTATAAATTTTGAAATTTTTAAAGATGGTAAAAAATCCGAACTCGCCCAACTTTCCAGAGCATAAGACAAATTTATAAAACCATAAGCAGCAAGATAAAACATAGAAACTATACCAGCAATTAAATTTAATTCACCTATTAAAATTCCAAGTTCAGCAATTAAAAAAGTAAAAATTAAAGCATTTCGCGGCTCATTATTTTTGCCGTATCCTATGGAAAAAATTTTGGGTGTAATTTTATCCTTAGAAATTGCTTGCAAAATTCTTGGTGCTCCGAGTATTCCTCCGAGTGCTGACGAAAGTGTTGCACCCCAAATTCCGGCAATAACCATTGGCGAAAACCAAGCAACTTTATTTAAAAAATTTACATCTTCTAATAATAAATCTCTATTTACAAAATATGCAAAACTAATTGCCAAACTCATATAAACTATAAATCCGATAATGATAGAAAAAATCGTTCCAATTGGAATGGTTTTTTTAGGGTCTTTTAGGTCGCCAGACATGGCAACGCCGGCAGTAAAACCTGTAACA
Source organism: Bacteroidetes bacterium 4572_128 (assembly GCA_002084355.1). Lineage (GTDB taxonomy): Bacteria > Bacteroidota > Bacteroidia > Bacteroidales > 4572-128 > 4572-128. The sequence continues at coordinate 17,083 of NBLL01000082.1, forward strand.
GCAGGAAAAAATATAGCAAAAATAAATTCTAAAGATTCACCGTTTTCTTTTGGATATAATAAAACTTCTTTTGGAGCTAAATCTGTGTTTATAAAAAATCCTACAAAAATCGAAACTATAGATAAAATTATTGCAATTAAAATATAAAATTGTGTTTTTATGGCAAGTGAAGTACTAATAAAAGCTATTAAAACAAGAAAAATAATTACTCCTGTTCCGAGAATTCGGTAAGAATTTATATCTGTTTTGAGATGTAAAAAATTTCTTATGGATTCTATTCCGAGAAAACTTTCGGCAAAACCAATTATATAAAGAGAAATACTTAAAGCTGTTCCAACAAAAATTGTAATTCCGATGGAACCACCCATAGGAAAACCAAGACTTCTGGAAAGCATATAATAAATTCCACCTGTTTTAATTTTTTTATCTGTTGCGATGGACGAAATGCTTAAATCCAACAACCCAACCGAGACGCATATACATAATTACGCCAAGAATTGTCAAAATAGAAGGTGTAAAAACGCCTGAAAATGCTCCGAATTTCTTTGCTTTTGCCATTATAAAAATTTTTAATATTCAAATAATTTATAATTAAAAAAAAAAAAATATTAAAATTTTTTTTGAAATTAAAAAAAAATTTTTCAACAGATACAAACCGAAATTTTTTTGCTATTTCTGTATAAAAAATAAATATTATCGTAATTTAATGTAAAATCTCCATAATTTATTTTTTTATAAAAAATAATTATAATTTAAAAATTTTATAAAAATATTAAAATGTGCCTTTTTTTTTAATTTCAAATAAAAAATATTAAAATTTTGACGTTTTTTTGGAAAAAATTTTTTAAAAAATATTAAAATTTTGGCGTTTTTTGGAAAAAATTTTTTTAATTTTAAATTCATAAAAAAATTGCGTTTTTTTTAAAAACGCAATTTTATAAATTCTTTATTTTTACCAATGAAAGTTTTGTTAATTTTTTAATTTCTAAATACTCAATTCCAGATTTCTTCATCATTTTTGCAATATTTAATATTTCATTCTCTCTTTCTTCTTCTATTTTTTTAATTCTTAAATCTTTTGCTTTCAATTCATTATCTTTTATCTCAATAATTTCATCTTTTTCTTTCACTTCTTCGAGTAATTCATTTCTAAATTCATCGGTTCTTTTTGAACAAAATTATTGGTTTCTGAGGATAACATTTCATGAACAAGAAAATAATTTTTAATTTCATTTAAATCTTCTTCCGGAGCAAATTTTGAACTTAAAATGTGCATTAACTTTTTAAAAATCTTATCTTTATAATTGGGGAAATCTGATATTTTATTATTTTTTTTCTTTGATTTATCAGCAAAATCAAACCATTTAAAATATTTTTCTTTATTTTTATTTTTAATAACTTGCTTTTGAAAAACATATATCATTTTATTTTCCTGCAAAAAATCCAATTCTCTATGTTTATTCCTAATTAATTTCTTTAAAATTTCATGTTTTTTTATAATTTTTTTTAAATTTTCTTCATTACTCATCCGAACTAAAAGAATCATCTACAAACCAAATTATACTTATACTTGGTGTTACCTTAGAATAATCCCTCATTTTTTTTATTTGATATTTTTGTGTTTTTCTATTCAGAACTGTACGCTCAGCTAAGGGCAGATTTTCTAATTGTAAACTTGTATTTGTGGAATGATAAAGATAAAAACGTTTCACAACATCATGTTTATATGCCTGCTGCATTTCAACAATAAAATGTTTGTCATCACCCTTGCATCGAAAATCAAAACGTATTTCTCGTGCTTTATTTGTCAAATTAATATCTTTTTCCAAAAGTTTAATTTCTTCTATTTTAATATCCAGAAAATCTTCAAGAAATTTTTTTGCTATTTCTGTATCTGAAAAAACTTTTTTAAAATATTTATCGTAATTTAAAGGTAAAATCTCCATAATTATTTTTTTAATAAAAACGTAATAATAGTTTAAAAATTTTATAAAAATATTAAAATGTGCTATTTTTTCAAAAATAAAAATTTTTTTAATTTCAAATAAAAAACATTAAAATTTTGGACAAATTTTGAAAAAATTTTTTTTTGAAATAATTAAAAAAAAACGTCATTTTTGGAAAAAATTTTTTTTGAAATAATTAAAAAAAAACGTCATTTTTGGAAAAAATTTTTTTGAAATAATTAAAAAAAAACGTCATTTTTGGAAAAAATTTTTTTTGAAATAATTAAAAAAAAACGTCATTTTTGGAAAAAATTTTTTTTTGAAATAATTAAAAAAAAACGTCATTTTTGGAAAAAATTTTTTTTGAAATAATTAAAAAAAAAATGACATTTTGAGAAAAAAAATTTTTTTTTATTAAAAAAAAATGTCGTTTCTTAAAAGAAAATTATATTATGTCTTTATTTCAAAAATCTGTATTAGAAAAATATTTAACAAGTTTTGACAAAAATGAATTAAATCTCGCTTATGAAAAATTCTTGTCAATTTATAATTCGAAAAAAATCGAAAAAATTAAAAAGCTAAAAGAAGAAGAATATCAAGATGGTTTTTTGAGAGATTTATTTGTTAAAGTTTTAGGATACACTTTAAAACCAGATGAAAATTTCAATATGGTTCGTGAATTTAAAAACCAAAAGGATAATAAAAAAGCTGATGCCGCCATTCTGAAAAAAAATAAAGCCATTGCAGTAATTGAATTGAAATCAACCAAAACAAAAGACCTAAGAAAAGTTACAGAACAAGCATTTAACTACAGAAATAATCAAATAAATTGCAGATATATTATTACTTCCAACTTCCATAAGTTGCGTTTTTTTATAGATTATGCAAGTGATTTTGAAGAATTCAACCTATTCAATTTAAAAAAAAATGACTTCAATCGTTTTTATATTTTGCTAAATAAAAAGAGCATTTTAAATCATTTTCCATTAAAACTAAAAGAAGAAACGAAATTTCACGAAGAAAAAATTTCCAATGAACTTTACAAAGATTATTCAATTCTGAAAAGCAAAATATTTGAAAATTTAGTTTTGCGAAATAAAAAAATTGATAAACTGATTTTATTCAAAAAATCGCAAAAACTACTGGATAGATTATTGTTTATTTTCTTTGCTCAGGATATTGGACTTTTGCCCATAAACACCATCAAAAAAATTATAGACAGATTTTTTTCTTTGCAAAAATTAGACGCATATAAACCTCTATATGAGGTATATAAACAATATTTTTCATATATGAATGAAGGAAGAAATTTCGAAGATGAAAACGAAAATATTTCTGCATATAATGGTGGTTTGTTTGCCGAAGATGAAATTTTAGACAAATTAATTATTGATGATAAAATTCTATGGAGCGAATGTTTAAAAATTTCAAAATATAATTTTAAATCTGAAGTTGATGTAAATATTTTGGGACATATTTTTGAGCATTCTTTGAACGAGATGGAAGAAATGAACGCTAAAATAGAAGGCAAAAAATTAGAAAAGAAAAAAAGTAAACGAAAAAAAGACGGAGTTTTTTACACGCCAAAATACATTACAACTTACATTATTGAAAATACAATTGGGAAAATTTGTATGGAAAAATATAAAGAATTAGAAATTTTAGAAATAGAATTTGATAATACTTTTAGACGAAAAGACGGCAAACTAAACAAAAAAGGAAAGGAACTTTTCAAGAAATTAGAAGATTATAAAAACTGGCTTTTATCTCTGAAAATACTTGACCCCGCTTGTGGAAGCGGTGCATTTTTAAATGAAGCATTAAATTTTTTGATAAAAGAGCATCAAAAAATTGACAATATTATTGTGGAATTGACACAAAAACCACTACGAATATATGACACAGATAAAAGCATTTTAGAACAAAATTTGTTCGGCGTAGATATAAATGAAGAAAGCGTAGAAATTGCAAAATTGTCGCTGTGGCTAAGAACAGCAAAAAAAGGTCGTAAATTATCAAGCTTAAATAATAATATTAAATGCGGAAATTCTTTAATTGATGATAAAAAAATCGCAGGTGAAAAAGCATTTATTTGGGAAAAGGAATTTAAGGAAATTATGAAAAATGGAGGTTTTGAT
>NBLL01000083.1 GCA_002084355.1 Bacteroidetes bacterium 4572_128
AATCGTGAAAATTTTAATGTTTTTTATTTGAAAATTATAAAAAAAAATTTTTCAAAAAAATCCAAATATTTTAAGATTTTTTAATTTCAAAATAAAAAAAATTTTTTTCAAAAATCGTCCAAAATTTCAACATTTGTTAATTTCAAAATAAAAAAAATTTTTTTCAAAAATCGTGAAAATTTTAATGTTTTTTTGGAAAAATGAATGAGGAATTTTTTTAATTCAATTTTTAAGATCTATTTTTAATTTTGGTAAATGATTTTTTATTATTTGAAAAACTTCATACTCATCAATACTAAAATAATCATGAGCAATTATGTTTCTAAATGCCATAATTTTATACAAACAATATTGCTATTTTTATTTTTAAAATCATCGCTTAATTTAGAAACTGTTTCTCCGAGAGCAATAAAATTCATCATTACCGCATCAAAAGATTTTCCGTCTTTAACAAATTCTTCTGGATTTTTAAAAATTGAAGAATATTCGAAAATTTTCTCAATTGTTTGTAGCATTAAAAATATTATAGTTTCATCTCTTCTATACATAAATTACTTCATTTAAGATAAAATTTTTAAAAATTGGTTTAATTGAACGTTCTCGACAAAGGTCTATTTTACGATTATATTTTTCTTTAAAAATTTTTCTTATCTCCTGTTTTTTCTCAAAAATTTCTTTTGTATCTAATCGCATTTCTATTATCAAATCAATATCAATTTTTCTGTTTGTTCGCACGTGCAAAAGACCCAAAAAGACCTAATTTTGTGATATTATATTTTTTTTTAAAAATTTCTTTATTTTTTAATAAAAACTCTAATATTTCTTTTTTTGTTATATACATTTTATTTTTTTTATAATTTACAAAAAACGATAATTTTTTTAATAATTAAAAAAAAATTTTTTCCAAAAAAAAACAAAATTTTAATATTTTTAAAATAAAAATAATTTTTCAAAATTCGTGAAAATTTTAATGTTTTTTAATTTCAAGATAAAAAAAATTTTTTCAAAATTCGTGAAAATTTTAATGTTTTTAATATCCGCTCAATTTTTATGGTAAAATGGGATTTTTCTTATACGTCAATTGCGTCCACGCTTGATTTCGTTATATTTTCCTATAAGACATTGATTATTAATGTTTTAATAGAGATTTGGAATGAAAGTTTTTAAAAAATATTTTGAAAAAAACACAAATTTTTTATGTGCGAAAAACTTCTACCACAAAAAGATTAGAAGAGCCAAAAATTTTAAGAAAAATAATATTTAAAAAAATATTATTAATCATATGTTAAATTAAAAAAAATAAAAATTTGATAAATATATTTATCAAATAAATGAATAAATATTTTTAGAAAGATATAAATAAAAATATAAAAAAAAATATATTTGAAAAAAAACAATTAAAATTAATAATAAATTCTTGAATAAATTTCTTGAATTTTTAAAAAATGGATCATCTCATTTAAATTATTTTAAATAAGATTTACAAATTCCTTTATTATAATTAATATATTAAATTAATAAAATGAAGCTTACAGATACCGAAATTTTAATAATTTTAAAATGAAAATTTTATTAATTTTTTATGATTTCACAAAATTTAGATAGCCAAAAATATTTTATAAAAATGATAATTTTTTTGCAAAAAAATTTTTTTTTTTGAAAAAAAAATTTAAAATTTGCAAAAAAAAATATTTTTTATGAAAAAACATAATTTTTATGCTGGACCTTCTATTTTACCTAATTTTACTATAGAAGAAACAATTAAAGCTTTGAAAAATTTTGCAAATACTGGTTTGTCTCTTGCAGAAATTTCTCACAGAAGTAAAGAATTTGATGCGGTAATGAAAGAAACAAATTCTTTGTTTAAGGAATTATTAAATATTCCGGAAGATTATGAAGTAATATTTGTTGGTGGTGGTGCGAGTACTCAATTTTGTATGATACCTTTTAATTTGATGAATAAAAAAGCATCATATTTAAATACTGGAGCTTGGGCAAATAAAGCTCAAAAAGAAGCAAAATTATTCGGTGAAATGGTTGAAGTTGCTTCATCAAAAGATGAAACTTATTGTTATATACCGAAGAATTATGAAATTCCAGAAGACTCTGATTATTTTCATATTACAACAAATAACACCATTTACGGAACAGAAATAAAAGAAGATTATGATGTAAAAGTTCCGCTTGTTGCTGATATGTCATCTGATATTTTTAGTCGTCCTATTGATGTTTCAAAATATGCTGTAATTTATGGTGGTGCTCAGAAAAATCTTGCTCCAGCAGGAGTAACTTTTGTTATTGTAAATAAAAAAGTTCTTGGAAAAGTAGATAGAGAAATTCCAACTATGCTAGATTATAGGACACATATTTCTAAGGGTTCTATGTTTAATACTCCGCCAGTTATTCCAGTATTTGCCGCTTTGCAAACTTTGAAGTGGATAAAAAATATGGGAGGTGTTGAAGTTTTACACAGAAAAAATCTTGAAAAAGCTCAAATACTTTACGACGAAATTGATAGAAATAAATTATTCAAAGGAACAGTAAAAAATAAAGAAGACCGTTCAATTATGAATATTTGTTTTGTGATGAATGATGAATATAAAGAATTTGAAAAAGAATTCCTTAATTTTGCAACAGAAAAAAATATGCTAGGAATTAAAGGACATCGTTCTGTTGGAGGTTTCCGTGCTTCTACTTATAATGCTTTGCCAAAAGAAAGTATAGAAGCATTAATTGAAGTAATGCAAGATTTCGAAAAAATGAAAAAATGAAAATTTTAAATTTCATCTTTTCTAAAAAATTTGTTTCTTGAAAAAATTTTTTCAAGAAACAAATTTTTAATATTATACTTCTATAATATTAAAAACTTATTTTAGTTTATAGCATTCAATAAGTTCCAAAAGATTAATTATTTTTTAATTTGTTTTTTTAATAAAAAAATTTTTTTTTAATATTTTATAATTCTATTATTAATAATAGAATTATAATTTTTTTTATAAAAAAAACTTAATTTTGGATTTATTAAAAAAATAAATAATATGTTTAAAAAAATTTTTTTCTTTGTCTTATTGTATTTTATTTTAAATTTTTCTTTTTCTCAAAAACGTATATTAAATAAGGAAGAACTAAAAAATGCTAAGGAATTTACTTCTTTAAAAATTGCATTGAAAAATTCAGATAAAGTAAATAAACTTAATTTAAAAAATAAAGCATTATTGAATTTTCCTATGGAAATATTGGAACTTCCATATTTACAAGAATTAAATTTGAACAACAATAGAATAAAAAAAATTCCAGAAAATATTGACCGTTTAAAAAATTTGAAAAATTTATTCCTAAGAAATAATAGATTAAAAACTTTGCCAGAAGAAATTTCCGAATTGAAATTTTTAAACGAATTGGATATTTCTAAAAATAATTTTGAAATTATTCCAGAAATAATTTTTAATTGTAAACAATTACAAATTTTAGATATAAGTAAAAATAAAATAGATTCTATTTCTGAAAAAATAAGCAAATTACAAAAGCTTGAAATTTTAAATATTTATGATAATAAAATTAACTCTGTACATGCTAATTTTTCTAATTTAAAATCTTTAAAAAAAATTAATATTTCTAATAATTTATTAGAGGATTTAGAATTTGGAGAAAATTTAGAATCTTTAGAAGAAATTAATTTGGGGAACAATAAATTAACTTCTTTTTCTGAAAAAATTGGGTCTTTAAAAAATTTAGAATTTTTGTATTGCGAAAAAAATCAAATTTCTAAATTGCCCATTTCCATTAAAAATTTGAAAAAATTAAAACATTTTAAACTAAGTAATAATAAAATATTTGACATTCCAAAAGAAATTGGACATTTAAAAAATTTACAATATTTATATATTAATAAAAATGAATTGGAAAATTTGCCAAAAGAAATTACAAATATTACTTTTTTGAAATATCTTGATGCAAGTTCAAATAAATTATCATCTTTACCTTTGAATATGAAAAATATGAAAAATTTGCAATTTTTAAATATTAAAAAAAATAATTTTTCTGAGTTTCCTATAAGTGTTTGCGATATTGAAAATTTAAAAAGTCTTAATATGGGAAATAATAAAATTAAAATTTTGCCGTCAGAGATTGGAAAAATGAAAAATTTAGAAGAACTGAATATAAAATCTAATGAAATTGCACAAATTCCTGCTGACATTATTCTTCTAAAAAAAATGCAAAAATTTTCTTTGCATGAAAATAAAATAAAAGAATTGCCTTATGAAATTGTTCTTTTGGAAAATTTAAAACGTTTAAATTTACGTGATAATCTCATAAAAAAAATGCCTTTTGATGTGAAAATGCTGACAAAATTAAAACAACTTGTTTTAACAAATAATCCCATTTCGCAAAAGAAAATAAACGAATTAAAATTAGAATTACCAAAAACTAAAATTTTTTATTAAAATTTTAAAAAAATGCAGAAATTTACAGAAACAGAAAATGAATTTTTTGAACATCATAATATAGAAGTTGAAAAAGGTCAAAATCCTATGCGAATAGACAGTTTTCTTGCTGGTCGTATAGAAAATATTTCACGTAGTAAAATAAAAGCTGCTTCACAAAGAGGCAATATTTTAGTTAATAATAAGATAATAAAATCTAATTATAAAATTAAACCGAATGACATAATTAGTATAATTATGTCTTATCCAAAAAAAGAATTTGAATTAATTCCTGAAAATATAGCTTTAAATATAATTTATGAAGATGAAGATTTATTAATTGTAAATAAAGAAGCGGGTATGGTTGTTCATCCTGCGTCTGGAAATTTTTCCGGAACTCTTGTAAATGCTTTGGCTTTTTATTTAAAAGGTTCGCCTTTATTTGACGGAAATAATATTCGTGCAGGAATAGTTCACAGGATAGACAAAAATACAAGTGGATTACTTCTTGTAGCAAAAACAGAAAAATCAGCAAGTCATCTCAGTGAACAATTTTTGAAAAGAACCATAGATAGGAAATATCTTGCTTTGGTTTGGGGAAATTTAAAAGAGGATGAAGGTAGAATAGAAGGAAATATTGGAAGAAGTTTGAAGAATAGAAAAGTAATGAATGTTTTTCCAAATGGCGATTTTGGGAAAAATGCTGTTACGCATTATAAAATTGTTGAAAGTTTTTCTTATGTAAATTTAATAGAATGTAAATTAGAAACAGGTCGTACACATCAAATTCGTGTTCATTTAAAATATATTGGACATCCGCTTTTTAATGATAAAGAATATGGAGGAGATAGAATTTTAAAAGGTATGAATTATACAAAGTATAAGCAATTTGTAGAAAATA
>NBLL01000084.1 GCA_002084355.1 Bacteroidetes bacterium 4572_128
GCAATATCCCAATTTACAGCAATTGACAATTTAACATTTTCTAACCATTTATTATAAATAACCATAAAATTGTTTTTATCAATTTGTGTCTTTGTAATTCCAAACTTTCCAATAACAAAATTATTTTTAATAAATTTCTTTAAATCTTTTTCATCTTTTTCATAATAAAAAATTAAGGTATTTTTATCAATGGAATTTTTGCTTTTTTTATAAAGCAATTTAAATTCCTTTGATTTATGATTGGACGGTGTAACATTCCAATTAAAATCGTTCAAATAAAAAATTTCATGAATATCATTGTATGGAATAAAAGCGATTTTTTCTGCATCAAAAGCTCCTAAATATGACGGAGGTAAATTTTTATCAAAAGTACGAGATTTGCCAATGGTTAAAATCAATTGAACGAAGGATTTATAAATGTCCGATTTTCCTTTTTTTGCCTCCGCCCAAAGCAAACTTACATTTAAATTGTAGGTCATTATATTTTTAATTATCATTTTAAAAAACAAATATAATTTAAAAATTTGTTTTTTAATTTAAATTTTAAAACATTAAAAAATTGACGTTTTTTTGAAAAAAAAATTTTTTTAATTGAAATAAAAAATCGTAAAATTTTGGCATTTTTTGAAGAAATTTTTTTTTTAATTTCAAAATTAAAAAATATTAAAATTTTTGGATATTTTTGAAGAAAATTTTTTTTTATTTAAAAAATATTCTATTTATTTGCAGTTTAGTTTAAAATTAAATATTTTGAATCGTGAATATTCACGATAATTATTAAAAGAAAAATTAATATAGATTTTTTCACTAAGAGAAAGTTTGCAATAATGTAACTATAAAACATGAATTATAATTTATAAAAAGCTATAAATGAGAACAATAAGCAAATATATTAAATTAAAAACACTTTATGTAACAGAAGGTACAGAAAGCAAGCTGATATGCACAACAATAACTCAAAGAAATAAAAAACTTACAATATGGATTTAAAAAAGATTTTTGAAGAAAGGATTAAAATTGAACCAAAAGTAATGTCTCTTGAAACAATTTTTAATAATCCAAGAAGAACAGATAAAACAAACTTCAAACCAGAATATCAAAGAAAATATGTTTGGGATGTAGAAAAAGCAACTTATTTTATTGAAAGTATTATACTTGGAACAGAAATACCGCCGTTAATTTTTTTTAATAATGAAAAAAATATTGAGGTAATTGACGGAAGACAAAGATATGAAACGATTTTGAAATTTCTAAAAAATGAAATTAAATTAAGGAAGTCTGGTCTTCACAAATTTACTGATTTAGCTAATAAAAATTTTGACAATTTAGAAAATAAATTAAAAGATATTATTTGGGATACAAAATTAAGGATTATTGAGTTTAGCTTTCATAGTCCAACGTTGATAGACAAAGAAATTGAGCATAGAGTTAAAAATGAAATCTTTAAAAGATATAATTCTGGAATAACACCATTAAAACCAACAGATGTTGACAAAGCCATTTATATTGAAAATGACTTAAATTCTCTTTTTAAAAGCAAAATAAAAAAAGATAAAGTTTTGTATGATGACATTGCAGATGTTTTAGTTTTTGATAAAAAAAATGAGGAAATTCTTTTTAAAAAAATTAGACGGCTTTTAGTGCTTCATCAAATACCAATTAAACAATACGCATCAAAAAAAGATGTATTAATAAATAAATTTTTTGAGAATTTTTCTGAAAGCATTGAAACAGAAAAACAAGAAGATGTTTTTCAATATTTTTTAAGGAAAATTAATATCTTAAAAAGGATAGTTGCTCTTTTTAATAAAAAAGGGTATGAATATAATCATCTAATTGCTGAATGCGTTTTTTGGACTTTACAAATATTTGAAACAGAAAAGAAAAATTTATCACTAATAACACAAGAAGTATTAATTGCATTAGTCAAATATATAGATACTAATAAAGAATATTATAAAGATGAACAAAGTTCATTTGCTAAAATATTACAAAAGAGGTATAAAATAACTGCATTTTTTTTTGAAGAATATTTTAAGATAGATTTGTCAATCTATATAAATACAACAGATGAATTTAAAACACAAGAAAAAGAATTAAATATAGCAAAGGAAGATACTAAATCTCTTTCAGGAATTGAAACACTTAGGATAAATAAACCAGAACCCTCTTCTATAACAATAGAAGACATTGTAAGACAAATGGGAAGAGAACGATTTTTAATAAGACCACCATATCAAAGAAAAGAAGTAATTAATAAAAAGAAATCATCAGCCATTATTGAAAGTATTATTCTTGGGATTAAAATTCCGCCTATATTCATTTTTAAACGTAAAGATGGAATTTCTGAGGTATTAGACGGACAACAACGTTTATTATCAATATTAGGTTTTATTCAAGAAGATTATCGAGATGAAAATTTCAAACGAATTAAATCTGAAAAAGATGGTTATACTCTAAATTTAAAAGATGGAATTCTTAAAGAATTACATGGAAAAAGTTTTGAACAGCTACCTAATTATATACAAGAACGAATTTTGGAATTTGATTTATGGAAAATTGATATTGAAGAGAAAAATAATCCTCAATTTGATCAAGTTGACTTATTTGTTAGATTAGATAAAATTAATGAAATATACAAGAACTCCGAAAACTGGTTTTATTATAGGAAATCAAATACAAGAATGGATAATGAAAGCCTTTATACCGCACTTTCTTATATGCAATACAAATTAAATAAAACATCCAACAACATTGAAGATATCACTGATTTTCTTGATATATATAAAATTGGGAATAAAATAAATTTTCGTTTAAAAGCAAAAAGTGAAATAACTAAAATCATAGAAAACTCTGATAATAAGACTAATTTTTTAAAATCATGTTCGGATATAGAAACAATTTTCATTAAAAAGGTCCAATTATTATCATCAAATAAATCTGACATATCCAATATAGAAAAGAACTTAAATAATATATTCAATATTGAAAGTAGAAGAACGCAACAAAGATTTTATGCTTTATGGTTTTTTCTATCTAACATTAATATTGAGATTATACAACATTCCAAAGAAGACATTAATAGTAGCTTAAATAAGTTATTCAGAACAATGGAAGAGGTTGAAACAAAAGAAAAATATTTAGAAGAAGTTAAATCTTTTTGGAATAAATACAACTAAAATATGAAGACTAAATTTGAAGAATATTATCCTTATGAAGAGCAAAAATATCAGGATTTATGGAATAATGCTATCTTTGTTTTTGACACTAATGTTATTTTGAATTTATATAGATATTCTGATGCAACGAAATCAGAGATAATAAAAGCAATAAAAGATGTTAAGGAACGTATTTGGTTACCTAACAAAGTCGCACAGGAATTTCAAAAGAATAGGTTATCAGTAATAAGCGACCAAAAAAAGATTTATAATGATTATATAAAAAAAATACAAAGTATAGGAACTGAATTTAAAAATAAAAATAGAAACCCTTTTTTATCAGAAAAATTATCATGTAGCTTTTCTGATATTTTAAATAAAGTTAAAACGGAATTGAACAAACAGGAAAAATTTTATGAACAATTAATTGTAAATGATACAATTCATATCGAAATTGCTGAAATATTCAATGGAAAAGTAGGTGATAATTTTTCAGATGACATACTAAATGATTTATATAAAAAAGGGAAACAAAGATTTGGAAAAAAAATCCCTCCTGGATTTAAAGATTTAAATAAACCTGAACCTGACAGATACGGTGATTTAGTAGTGTGGTTTCAAATTATAGAGAAAGCAAAAGAATTAAAAAAAGATATTATAGTAATTATAGACGACCGCAAGGAAGATTGGTGGTTAATCCATTCAGGAAAAACAATTTCACCACATCCAGAATTGTTAAAAGAATTTAATATTAGCACAGAAAAATCATGCTATATTTATAAGCCCTTTCAATTCTTAGAATTTCTTAATAAATATTCTAAGAACAACTATAAAAAAGAAGCAATTACAGAAATTAAAGATTTTAAACTATTTACTAAAAAAAGTAAAGTTTTAAATCAACAAGTTATAGAAGTTGTTGTATTAGCAAAAAAATCAAAAAATAATTTACTGAGATTTGTTGAATTGTTGAAAAATGCAGGTTATCAAATAACCTATAAAGAATTAACAAATAATGAATATCAATTAATTATTCATATATCAGAAATACCAGATTTAGAACGCAGATTTAAAGATAAATATCTGAATTTATTAATTCAGTATGAATTAGAATTGAAAGATTATAAAATAATATAAAATGTATATCATTGTATTTTTGGTGTTTTCACCGCACAATTATTAATTATAAATTTATAATTGCTTGAAAATACCACCCAAGCTCAAATTAAAAACATTAAAATTTCGTCGTTTTTTTGAAAAATTTTTTTTATTTTGAAATTTAAAAATATTAAAACTTTGGACACTTTTTGAAAAAAAAATTTTTTTAATATCGAAATTAAAAAACATTAAAATTTTGGGCATTTTTTGAAAAAAAAATTTTATTAATTTCAAAATAAAAAATCGTAAAATTTTGGACGATTTTTGAAAAAAAATTTTTTTTTAAATTTCAAAATAAAAAATGTTAAAATTTTGGACGATTTTTGAAAAAAATTTTTTTATTTTGAAATTAAAATATTTAAAATTTTGGACGAATTTTGAAAAAAAATTTTTTAATCTTAAATTTTAAAAATATTAAAATTTTGGACGTTTTTTGAAAAAATTTTTTAATAAAAAAAACGGCAAATTTTGAAAAAATTTTTTTTATAAAAAACCATAAAAATTTTGGCATTTTTGGAAAAAATTTATTTTTGAAATAAAACATTAAATTTTTAGCGTTTTTTTTGAAAAAATTTTTTTTTTAATTAAAAACTACTCATTCTTCAAATGCTACAATTATTTTTTTACTGAAAGTAGAGATGATATTTCTAAATTTTCCTATCAAGAAATCAAGTTTTTTGATGTCTCCAACAGCGGTATATTTTTTATTTTTTATTTCTATACCATGCCAATCATTTTCATTATTTTCTATCAAACAAAATATTTGCTCTAAATTTTCAAATTTTGTTTCTGCAATGTCGATTTCTATTTTCCATCCGGGATTGTCTATAGTTTCTATACGAATACCATAAGTATGTTCCCAATCTCCATCGTGATGTGATTCATACCAATTTTCTAACCACTGAAAATTTTTCATATTATTTTGATTTATTTCGTTTTGGAATTTCATTTATATTTGCATTTCTAAACCTCCAATAACATTTTTTTCATGCACGTGAGGGGTTGGATATAATTTTTTTTTAATTTTATTAAAATGTGTACTTCCTTTTAAATCCACTCGTTTTTCTTCATCAAAACCTGTTGGATTAAATTTGTTGAGAATGTATTCGCATATTTTATAATATAACCCAATACATTTTCTATAAATGAAGTATGGTCTCCTTTGGCATCAGGATGTGGTTTTAATTTATTGAGCCTATACATAATTAATTTTTTAATTTTTAAAATTATTCAAATATATAATAAATTTCTATTAAGAATATTTTTTTATATAAAAAAAAATATAAATTTTTATTTTCCTATTTAATGATTTTTTATAATTTTAAATTAAAAAAATGTTAAAAATTTGGACGATTAAAAAAAAAAATTGAAATTTAAAAAATGTTAAAATTTTGGACGATTTTTGAAAAAAATTTTTTTTTAATTGAAATTAAAAAATGTTAGAATTTTCACGATTTTTGAAAAAATATTTTTTATTTTGAAATTAAAAATATTGAAATTTTGGACAATTTTTGAAAAAAATTTTTTTTATTTTGAAATTAAGAAATGTTAAAATTTTGGACGATTTTTGAAAAAAAATTTTTTAATTGAAATTTAAAAAATGTTAAAATTTTGGACGATTTTTGAAAAAATTTTTTTTAATTTCAAAATAAAAAATATTAAAATTTTGGGCGTTTTTTGAAAAAATTTTTTTTTTATTTTGATTTTAAAAATATTAAAATTTTGGGCGATTTTTGAAAAAAAATTTTTTTTATTTTGATTTTAAAAATATTAAAATTTTGGACGATTTTTGGAAAAAATTTTTTTTATTTGAAATTATAAAAATGTTAAAATTTTGGGCAAATTATGAAAAAAAATTTTTTTATTTTGAAATTAAAAATTTTATGCGTTTTTTGAAAAAAAATTTAATTAATTAATAAATTAAAAAATATTAATTTTACAATATGGAAACTTTAACAATAAAAGTAAAAAATAAAGAGCGTTTAATATTTCTTTATGAAATATTAAAATATTATGATTTTATTGAACTTCCAAAACTAGAAGATACAAAAAAAGAAAAAATTAAATATAATTTTTTTTCGTCAGCTGGTATGTGGAAAGATAGGGATATTACACAAGAAATACTAAGAAAAAAAGCATGGAAAAGAAATTAATAATTTGTGACACAAATATTTTAATTGAGTTTTACAAAGGCAATCATAAAATAATTGAAAACTTGAAAAAAATAGGTGAAGAAAATATTGCTTTATCTTCCGTAACAGCTGCTGAATTGATATTTGGTGCCTTGAATAAAAGAGAATTAAATAACATAAAGGAAGATATTCAGCAATTGGAAGTTTTACAAATTAATAAAGAAATATCGTAAATTATATTAATTTAATGTTAAAATATTCATTAAGCCATAATCTTGATTTACCAGATGCTCTAATTGCATCAACAGCAATAGTTTATGACTTAGAATTATACACATTAAACCTAAAACATTTTAGGTATATTGATAATTTGAAGCTTTGGAAACCAGACAAAAATTAAAATTATTAAAATTTTGGTCGTTTTTTAAAAAAAAAAAAATATTTTGAAATTAAAAAATGTTAAAATTTTTGGACGAATTTTGAAAAAAAATTTTTTTTATTTTGATTTTAAAAATATTAAAATTTTGGACGAATTATGAGAAAAATTTTTTTTATTTTGAAATTTGTAAAAAAATCGGTATTTTCTTTATTTAAAATTCAAAATTTCAATTTTTTTTTATTAAAAAAATTCATCGTTCT
Source organism: Bacteroidetes bacterium 4572_128 (assembly GCA_002084355.1). Taxonomy (GTDB): domain Bacteria; phylum Bacteroidota; class Bacteroidia; order Bacteroidales; family 4572-128; genus 4572-128. The sequence goes on from NBLL01000084.1 coordinate 7,085, forward strand.
TTCTGTACCTATACTTGTAAAACTTTTAATAATTTCTATGGATTCTAATATTTTTTTATTTATTTCTATATTTTCTTCTTGTGTCCACTCTCCAAGCACATAATTTCTTTGTTCACCTTTATTAAATTTATGTCCAATGCCAAACTTCAAACGAGAATATTTTTTACTTCCTAAAAACTCTTCTATATTTTTAAGTCCATTATGTCCACCGTCTCCACCTTTTAATTTTAATTTTAATTTCCCCAATTGCAAATTTAAATCATCACTAATAACCAATAGATTTTCCACTGGAATTTTCTTTTTTTGTAACCAATAACTTACTGCCTTTCCACTTAGATTAACATAAGTTGTCGGTTTAATAAAAATTAATGCTCTTCCTTTAAATTTTGTTTCTAAAAAATAAGCATAACGAGACAAAGTAAAATCTAAATTAGATGCTTTACTCCAAGCATCTAATATTTTAAATCCTATATTATGTCGTGTATTCTTATAAGATTCGCCTATGTTACCAAGTCCAACAATTAAATATTTCAAAATAATAAATTTTTTTTATTTGTCCTCCTTAGTATTTTCAGTTTCTTTTTCTCCTTCTCCTTCTACTCCTTCTTCTTCATCTTCCGCCGCTCCTTTTGCTGCTCTTGTTAAATTAACCGTTAATACAACATCAGTTCTGCTGCAAATGCTTTAACTTTTAATTTTCTTCTTATAATTTGCATTTTACCACCTTCTTTTACACCTTCAGCAAGCCCATTTAATTTTATAGGAATTTCTACAGTAATTTTTTTACCTTCAAATATTTGAAAAAAATCTATATGTAAAATATTATCTCTAACCGGATGAAATTGTATATCTTTTAATGTTGCATTATATATTTCTCCGTCTATATTTAACTCAACTAAATAAACATTTGGAGTATAAACAATATGGCGAAAATCTCTTTCTTCTGCAAAGAAATGTATATTTTTTCCTCCACCATACAAAACACAAGGTACACATTTATTTTTTCTTAGAGCTTTAGTAGCTTTTTTTCCAAGTTCTTTTCTCAAAGAAACTTTTATTTTTTGATGTTTCATAATTTTTTTTATATATAAAAAAACACCCTATCAAAAAAATTTGTAGGATGTTTTAAAAAAATATTCGGCGAAACCTACTCTCCCACTTTCCAGCAGTACCATCGGCGTAATTGAGCTTAACTTCTCTGTTCGGTATGTAAAGAGGTGTACCTCAACACC
>NBLL01000085.1 GCA_002084355.1 Bacteroidetes bacterium 4572_128
TTTTTTTCAATAAAAATTAAAAAAATTGACGTTTTTGGAAATTTTTTTTTTTATTTCAAAAATTTTTATAATTATTTATGTTAGAATTAGAAAAATACGTATTAGAACATACAGAAAAAGAAGACGAAATTTTAAAAGAGTTAAACCGTCAAACACATCTCAATCAGTTAAATTCACGAATGATTTCTGGACATTTGCAAGGTAAATTATTAGAAATGTTTAGTAAAATGATAAAACCAAAAAGAATTTTAGAAATTGGTACATTTACTGCTTATTCGGCGATTTGTATGGCAAAAGCTTTAAAAAAAGACGGTAAATTACACACTATAGAAGTAAATGACGAGTTAGAAGATTTTATCAAAACTTATATAAAAAAATCAAATTTAGAAGATAAAATTATTTTGCACATAGGAGATGCAAATAAAATTTTGCCGAATTTAAATGAAATTTTTGACTTAATTTTTATTGATGCTGAGAAAACAGAATATCTTAATTATTATAAATTAATTTTTGATAAACTTAGAAAAGGTGGTTTTATTATTGCGGATAATGTCCTTTGGAATGGAAAAGTTATTAATAAAATTAATAATAAAGATAAAAAAACTCAAGCAATTGCAGAATTTAATAATTTTGTTCATAATGATAAAAGAGTTATGAATTTAATTTTACCATTCAGAGATGGACTTATGATATTGCAAAAAAAATAAAATTTTTTATTTTTTATTTTTATATTTGCTTAAATTTTTTTTTAAATTTAAAAAAAATATATGAAGAATTTAAAATTTTTATTATTATTTATTTTTTTAATATCTGTTTTTATTTCATGTGAAGAAAGTGATGAAGCAGACGAAAGTAACACTATTAATATTGGTTTAATGGTCCCTATTTTACAGTATGAAGAATTTTCTAATGAAATGAAGAATGCTGCTAATCTCGCCATTGAAGAAATTAATTCAAATGGTGATATTCTGGGAAAGAAATTGAAGTTGATAGTTAAAGATAATGAAGCAAGCAAAGAAGTTGCCTTAGAAAAAGGAAAAGAGTTGATAAATGATGATAATGCTGTTGCTTTAATTTCAACTGCATCAAGTAGATGTTTGTATCTTGCAAATAATTTAATCATAGATAAAGAAGTTTTATTAATTTCTCCTTCTGCTACTTCTCCGCAATTAACTGATTTAAATGACAGAGGTTTTTTTTGGAGAACTATACCTTCTGATGCTTTTCAAGGAAAAATTATTGCTGATTATGTGAAAAATGTTTTAGAGATATCTGAAATGGCAATATTGCATACAAATAGTATTTATGGAAAAGGACTTAAAAATGCATTTACAGATCACATAATGAGTTTAGGTACGCCTATTATTTTTTCTGTACAGTCTTTTGATGAAAGCGAAGATGAAAATTATGATGATTATGATTTTCATTCTCAATTAGATCTTTTATTAGAAAATAAACCTCCTTTATTATTTCTTGTAACTGGTGCAGGAGCTGGATTACAAAAAATAATTGCTACATTAGATACAATGAAAATTTTTGACGATACTTATAAACCTCAAATTATTGGTACAGAAGCTTTTAAAAGTAATGATTTTTTAAATGAAAACTCTCATTCTGTAATAAAAAATTTAATAGGTATTTCACCATTAAATCCATATAATCAAACATTTAATAATAATTTTGAAAATTTTATTGGAAAAGCACCCATTAGAAGTTATTCTTATTCTATGTATGACGCAATTTATTTAATTGCTTATTCTATTTTGTCCTCAGAAAGTACAATTCCAAAAGATTTTATAAAAAAAATTAGAGAGATTTCTTCCGATGGAGAAAAAATAGGAATTAATGAATTTCAAAAGGCAAAAGAAAAAATTGAAAATGGAATTTCTATAGATTATGACGGTGCTTCCGGAAGATTAGAATTTGATGAAAATGGAGATCTCGCATCAGGTATTTATGAAATATGGCAAATTAAAGAAAATACTTCATATCCAGATAGTTTAGAATTTGAAACTATAAAAGAAGTTGATTTTCCATAAAAAAAAATTCATATACAAAAACCCAAATATATAAAATTATATTTGGGTTTTTTTAAAAAAACATTAAAATTTTCACGAATTTGAAAAAAAATTTTTTTTTATAAAAGCATTAAAATTTTCACGAATTTTGAAAAAATTTTTTTTTATAAAAGCATTAAAATTTTGAATGAATTTGAAAAATTTTTTTTTTTTATAAAAGCATTAAAATTTTCACGAATTTTGAAAAAAATTTTTTTTATAAAAACATTAAAATTTTCACGAATTTTGAAAAAAATTTTTTTTTATAAAAACATTAAAATTTTCACGAATTTTGAAAAAATTTTTTTTATAAAAACATTAAAATTTTCACGAATTTTGAAAAAATTTTTTTTATAAAAACAAAAAATTTTTTTTATAAAAACATTAAAATTTTCACGAATTTTGAAAAAATTTTTTTTAATTTTAATTTTAAAAATGTTATTTTTTTTTTATAAAAATTGTATTTTTATTTTAATTTGCCATTTTTAATTTTATGGATGTAAGAAAAAATATTTTAAAACGTTTTACTATAATTTATTCTTTAGTCTTAGTTTTGGGACGAAGGCGAAAAATGGCGAAATAAAGCAAATACAATTACTAAGAAAGATATTATTATTCCAGCTAATCGTGGAGATATTTGTGCTGATGATTTTAGAGTTCTTGCTACTTCTGTACCTTATTATGAAATTCGCATGGATTTAAAAGCTGACGGTTTAACAGATGAAATTTTTTATAAAAACATAGATTCGCTTTCATTTTGTTTATCAAATTATTTTAAAGACAAATCAGAAAATCAATATCTACGAGAGCTAACAAATGCCAGAAAACAAAAAAAACGTTATCATCTTGTAGTAAATAAAAAAATAAATTTTAATGAACTAAAAGAAGTTAAAAAATTTCCAATTTTTCGAAGAGGTTCTTTCAAAGGTGGTTTTATAAAAAAGCAAATTAATAAACGTATGCTTCCACATAAAAACCTTGCTTCTAGAACTATAGGGTATTTAAGTAACAGCGAAATAGGAAATATTGTTGGAATAGAAGGTGCTTACAATGAAGAACTAAAAGGAAAAGAAGGTTTAAGTTTAAGCCAGAAATTATCCGGAGGTATTTGGATGCCATTAAAAGATAAAAATGAAGTAGAACCGAAAGATGGAAATGATGTCATTACAACAATTAATATAGATTTTCAAGATATTTCTGAGATTGCACTTTTAAAACAATTGAAAAAACATAAAGCAGACCACGGAACAGTAATTTTAATGGAAGTAGAAACTGGAGAAATTAAAGCCATTGCAAATTTAACAAGAAATGAAAAAACAAATGAATATTATGAAACGTATAATTATGCAATAGGTGAAAGTGTAGAGCCGGGTTCAACTTTTAAATTAGTAAGTTTATTAATTGCATTGGAAGATGGCTATGTAAATTTAGAAGATTCCATAGAAACAGGAAAAGGTATAATTCATTATTATGGAAAACCTCTGCGAGATTCTAAATATGGTGGTCACGGGAAAATTACAGTTCAAAAGGTTTTTGAAGTTTCTTCTAATGTTGGTATTTCTAAGATAATTACAGAATCCTACAAAGGCAATGAAAATAAATTTATAGATAAAATTTATAGTATGAACTTGAACGAAAAAACAGGCATAAAAATAAAAGGCGAAAAAAAACCCTACATAAAATATCCAGATGACGCTTTATGGTCTGGAATAACTTTACCAATGATGTCCATCGGTTATGAGGTAAAATTAACACCTTTACAAATTTTAAATTTTTATAATACAGTTGCAAATAATGGTATAATGTTAAGACCGAAATTTGTCAAATCTTTGCGTTTTCGTGGTGAAATTATTAAAGAATTTGATACTGAAATAATTAACAAATCTATATGTTCTTATTCAACTATAAAAAAATTAAAGAAAATTCTTTTGGGAGTTGTCGAAAGGGGAACAGCAAAAAATATAAAATCCAATAGTTATAAAATTGCTGGAAAAACCGGAACAACTCAGGTTGCAAACAGAAAACTTGGTTATCATGGTATAAATAATAAAAAAACTTACAGAGCATCTTTTGCAGGTTATTTTCCTGCAGATAAACCAAAATATTCCTGTATTGTTGTTATTCATGAACCTTCTAATTGGAGTTATTATGGAAGTTCTGTTGCTGCTCCGGTTTTTCGTGAAATTGCTGATAAAGTTTTTGACAGAAAAAACAAAAAAAATATAGAAAAAAACGAAAAAAAAAATATTAAAAAAGTTCCTTATTCAAAAATTGGTTATAAGGAAGATTTAGATTTTGTTTTTAATGAATTAGATATTCCAACTAAAATTAAAAATATAAAATCTAATTGGATTTATCCCGCAAATGGAGTAGAAAATATTATTTATTATAACCGTTATATGATGAAAAATAAAGTTCCGAATGTTGTTGGCATGGGAATAAAAGATGCTTTATTTATTTTGGAAAATATAGGTTTCAAGGTGAAAATAAACGGAAAAGGAAAAATAGTAAAACAATCTTTAAAACATGGAAAAAAATTTAAAGAAGGTATGGAAATAGAACTTTTTTTAAAATATAAAAATTAAAAAAAAAATGTATTTTTGAAAAATTTTTTTTTTAATATGAAAAAAACAAGAACATTTATAGTTATATTTATGATTTTTTTGTCGTCCATAACTTTTTTAAGTTTTGACGATAATAATGATTTTGAATTGTCAAAGAATTTAGATATTTATTACACTTTAATTAGAGAGTTGAATCTTTTTTATGTTGATGAAATTGATTTTGGTGCTCTTGTTGAAGAAAGTATAAATAAGATGTTGATTTCCTTAGATCCTTACACTAATTATATTCCAGAATCTCGTATAGAAGATTATAAATTTGTAACGACAGGTGAGTATGGCGGAATAGGAGCATCGGTTCGTGAAGAAAAAGATGGAATTATAATTACAGAACTTTATAAAGATGCTCCTGCTATGAAATACGGTTTAAAAACTGGAGATAAAATTTTAGAAATTGATGGAAAATCTACCAAAAAAAATGATAATTATGATATAAGTAAAATACTAAAAGGGCAAGTTGGTACAGAAGTCGAACTATTGATTGAAAGACATACAGCGGAAAAAGTTTTTACAAAAAAAATACTAAGAGAAAAAATTGTAATTGATTGTGTTCCATATTACAATATTATTCGGGACAGTTTAGCTTATATAAAATTAACAAATTTTATGGGACCTGCTGCTGCTTCTGTTGGTGATGCTTTTAAAAAATTAAGAGATAGTATAAAATTGAAAGGATTAATTTTAGATTTGCGAGGAAATCCTGGTGGTTTATTAAATGAAGCTGTAAAAATAGTAAATTTTTTTGTCGAAAAAGGGCAAGAAGTTGTAAGTACAAAAGGTCGAATAAAAAGTTGGAATAAAAAATATTTTACAATGATAGAACCTATAGACACTATTATTCCAATAATTGTTTTGATAAATAATAATTCTGCTTCTGCTTCTGAGATTGTTGCCGGAGCAATGCAAGATTTAGATAGGGCTGTTGTAATGGGAGAAAAAAGTTATGGAAAAGGTCTGGTTCAAAACACAAGAGAATTAACTTATAATTCAATTTTGAAATTAACCATTGCAAAATATTATATTCCGAGTGGAAGGTGCATACAAACATTAGATTATTCTCATAGAAATGCAGATGGAAGTGTTGGGAAAGTTCCAGATTCTTTAATTTCTGAATTTAAAACTAAAAATGGTCGTTTGGTTTATGATGGCGGAGGAATAGATCCTGACATAAAAATAGAAGAAATAAAAATGGAAGAATTAACTATGGCTTTATTAAATAAAAATATAATTTTTGATTATGCAACAGAATTTGCATCAAAAAATAAGAAAATAAAAGATGCAAAAGATTTTACCATTACAGATGAAGATTATAAAAATTTCATGGATTTTGCCAAATCAAAAAATTTTTCTTACGAGACAGAATTAGATAAGTTATTAAAAATGACTATGAATAAATATGATGAAGATATTAAAAAAGAATTATCTATTTTGCAAAAAAAAATAGAAATTAAGAAAGAGGAAAACTTTTTAAGTTTTAAAGAGCAAATTAAAAAGATAATAGAAAATGAAATTGTTAGTCGTTTTTATTTTCAAAATGGCAGAATAGAAGCGTCTCTTTCTTTTGATAAAGATATTAAAAAATCTTATGAAATATTTAACAATTTAGAAAGTTATAAAAATATTTTATCTGGAAAAAATAAAAATTAAAAAAATAAAAATTTTACATATTATATAAAATATAATATCATTATTATATTTTATAATTTAAAATTTTTTTCATAAAAAAAATATTTTTTTTCGGTCTTTTGTTGTTTTTTTTCAATTTTTCAAATGCACAAATTTTTTCTTTTAAATTAGGAGCAAAAGTTGGTTTAAGTTCTTCTGATTTGAAAGTGAATGATGCAGTAAATTATACGTCTTGGAAAAAAGCAGCATCAGGTGACCCAAAACTTGGTTTTCATTTGGGAGGTTTTGCTCGTCTAACAATATTTGGAATTTATTTGCAACCTGAATTATTATTTACACATACAAAAGGTGATATTGTTCAAAATAACCAATCTAATTTACAAAAATTCAATAAGTTAGATATGCCAATTATATTAGGATATAAAATTTTATTTTTTAGAATTGGAGCTGGACCTTTGCAAGTTTAATGATAAATAGCAATTCTAATTTAAGCTACGAAGAAAATAAAAAAGATATTGTATGGTCTTATCAAGCAGGAATTGGAATAGATATTTTGAAAAAAATTACATTAGATTTACGATACGAAGGAGGTTTAAGTAATATTTACGACGGAGTTACAATTGCTGGTAAAAAATATAAATATGATATAAAAAATAATCAATGGTTGTTCAGCATAGGTTTAATTTTTTAGAAATTTTCAAATAAAAAAAAAATTTTTTTCAAAATTGCTCAAAATTTTAATGTTTTTTTAAAAAATTTTAAATAAAACAAATATCGGAGGTTTTGAAAAACTTCCAATATTTTCACATAAAAAAAACACCCAAAATTCCAATAATTTTAAAATTTATTATAAATAAAAAAAAATAAAAAAATCTCCAAATTTTAATATTTTTATAAAAAATTTTAATAATGAATTATGAGTAAACCATTTTCAGACACAGGAGCAAGTAATTTTAAGAAACCATTATTTATAATAATTTCATTAATAATAGCTTTCGTTCTTGGACAAATGGTAGCAAAAAAAGGTATGTTAATAGCTGGAGCTTTAATTGGTTTACCTATAGTTTTTACCATTGTAATTATTATTTTCAAAACTCCTCGTTATGGTTTGGTAATGGTAATTGCTTTATCTTTTTTAGCAATTGGATTGCTACGTTATATAAAAGGCATACCTCTGGGATTGAGTATAGATGCTTTATTATTTTTATCTTTATTGGGTATATTTTTTGGTGGATGGCGAAAGTTAGATTGGTCGCCCACAAAAAACCGTTTAATGTTACTGGCAATTTTATGGATGGGATACACTGTTTTAGAACTTGGAAATCCAGAAATGAGAAGTGCAATGGCTTGGTTTTATGCGATGCGTGGAGTGGCATTATATATGATTTTAATTATTCCCATAGCATTTATGGTTTTCAATAAAAAAAAATATTTGGATTTATTTTTAAATATGTGGGTATTTTTTTCTATATTAGGTGGAAAATTACGTGTTTTTTCTTTTTACAGTGATGCCGGACAATTTGGTGCTGCACAAGCGCATGCTTGTATAACTTTTGGAATAATTGCATTAACACCAAAAATGACAACAAAAAGACGAATAATTTTTGCCATTGCGTCTTTTTTAGGTCTTATTGGAATGATGATTTCCGGAACAAGAGGAGCAATAGCAGTACCGGGAGCAGGAGTTTTTATTTATTTATTTTTAACAAAAAATTTTAAGATTTTTTTTATGGGAGTAATGGCAGGATTTTTAATGTTTGCTGTGATGAAATATACAAGCATTGGACAAGGAATTCCGCAAGTTTCAAGAATGAGAACTGCTTTCGACCCAAATGAACCATCTTTAATGGTAAGAAAAAGAAATCAAGCAAAACTTGCAATTTATTTAAAATCGCGTCCTATGGGCGGAGGAATAGGCTCGGCAGGAAGTTGGGGACTTCGTTTTAGTCCGAATAGTTTACTTGCACAAACTCCGACAGATAGCTGGTATGTAAAAATTTGGGCAGAAATGGGAATTATCGGTTTGTATTTACACCTTATTATTTTATTTACGCAAGTTATGGAAACGGTATTCTAGGACAAGTGCCAACTGGAAGTCTTATGTATCTTTCATGGGCTTTTCTTTACATGTCAAAAAATATTGACAAAGAATGTGAAAATAAAAATGAAATTAAGAAAATTAAAAATTAAAAAAAATGATATTTTTGAAAAAAAAATTCCACATTACAAACCTATTATAACAAATTGAAACCACAAATTTAAAAAAAATATTGTTTTTTATAAAATATATACATATTTGATAATATTATTTAAGAACATAAGACATATATATTTTTCATAATTTTTAATAAAAAAAATATTGTATATTAAAAAAAAACGTTATGTTTATACCAAACCAGATATTCGCATACATTAATTGGCAATTTATTCCATTTTGCTTTTCCTATTCTTTGTAAAATAATTCTCGTGAATTAGATTTAACAATAATATTATTAAAAAAATCTTAATTCTCTAAATATTTATGTGAATATTGAGCAAAACAATATCTGCAATTATATTCATAACCACGATAAATATTTGCATCTCAATTTGTTGCAAATTATTTTTTGTGATAATATAATATAGTCTTTGCGATAGTTTCTTTAAACATATAAAAAAAATTTTCCAAAAAACGTCGTTTTTTTTATAGTTTTATTTGAAAATTAAAAAAATTTTTTTTCAAAAAATCGTCTAAAATTTTATATTTTTAAAAAAATCTTAAAAACAAACATTGATGTTAAAAAAAAATTTTTTCAAAAAACGTCCAAAAATTTATATTTTTTTAATTTCAAAATAAATAAAAAAATTTTAACATTGTTTTTTTTAAATCATAAAATTTGGGTGATTTTTGAAAAAAATTTTTTTATTTTAAAATTAAAAAAATAAATCAAAAATTTAATTCCATTCTATAATAAGTTCTATTTTAATATTAGAATTTTCTAAAAATATATTGTTTAAAGAAGTTCCAGAATTTATTATATCAGAATTTACTGTAAAGTTTATAATGCCCATTCCATCATTATTAATAGCATCATAGTCAAAAAAAACAATTTTATAATTTTTATCAAAATCAAAAATAGTATAATTTATATCCCATGAAACTTCACCATTTTCTAACATACTATTAGTAACATTTTCTATTTTGTTATCTGCATTTTCAAAAACTATTTCTTCATTTTCAAATATTTCAAAGAAAACATCTGGTTCACTTTTATCCCAATTTCCACCAGGTAATTCATGAATGATTAGTTTTTTAATTTTCATAGAATTTGCATTCTTTACTTTATAATTTGTTTCTTTATATTCAACAACTTCACCTGTGTTAAAATTTCCGCCGTCTAAATAATTAATATGATATTCTATTGGCACAGCATTTTGCAAATTTGTTATTGTTAAACCGTCATTAATTAATGCAATAGTTTCTTCTATATTTGTAATAACTGTAGAACTATTTCCACCATATATTTGTGCTTTAAAATCAGAATTACTAATTATATTTGAATATTCTCCTCCTACACCGATACTAAGTCCTTGAAATACAGCATCTATAGCTGCTTTCATTTCTATTTTTGAGCTTGAAGAAGTCATTTTTACAATTACAACTCTACCATAATCAATAGACGAAATATAACCCGCTGGACTTTCACTATATTTGTTTAAAATAAACAAAAACAGTATTTGTTTCTTGTGAGTTTTCATTTTTAAAATCAAAACCAACATTTTCTAACCAAGAAGGACGCATTCCAAGACTTAAACCAATTTGATTTTTTGAATGAGCAATTTCAATTTTACTATTATAATTTAAAGTACCTGCGGTAAAATTATTACTTGTTAAAGTTTTTATCGCATCTGTCATATTTGCATTTGACGGGTCAGATACATCTATACTATTAGAACCTTCAATGTCAGCTCCATTCAAAGTTACAGTCATTTTATTTCGAGAAAAACTTCCTATAGAAATTAAATCACCATCATTTTTCCAATATTTTCCTTGAATAATTGCTCCGAGAAATATATCATTAGACGCAAAAAAATTCTTTTTCTTAGAAAAATTAACCTGAGTTTTTGTCTCAAATTTTTTAGCAAATTTATAATTTGTCTCAGTTTTCTCATAAACAACTCCATTTACAGTTTCTTCCAAAACAATGGGTTCACCAATTTGTTGAGGTGGATAATCTTCTGGCTCTTCTAAATGTCCAATATTGTTTATCCAGTCGCGAATATTTTCTGCGTTCTCTTCATTTTCATCATCACAAGAAAAAGAAAAAAAAATAAAGAGTAATATTAGTATTTTTTCAAAATTTTTCATTTACAATAATTTTTTTTATCAAAATTTACAAATATAAAAAATAAATTTTATTTTTATAAATTTTGTTATCAAAATTTAAAATTATTAAAATTTTCGACGAATTTGAAAAAAAATTTTTTTTTATAAAGATTTGAAAGCAAAAAATAGTTGTTTTGGACGAAAAATCATTTTTGTTTGTCGCATTAAAAATTTTGGCGAGAAATAAAAACTCTTTATAGATTTTGAATGATAATAAGCAATTTTTTCAGAAAATTCTTCCGTATGAATTTTACTTTTTACGTGATACGGATTTTCTTTTGAAGAATATTGTGTCCAATCTAAATTTGTAGCAAGCTCTGTTCCGGGCAAAGGAATAAAAATGCTAAATTCTGCTGCATCTGCAGGAATTCTTTTCACAGCTTTTAAAGTTAATTTTAAATCTTCTTCTGTTTCGCCGGGTATTCCAAACATATAATTTGCAATTATTCCTATTCCAATTTTATCCGTTAATTTAATAATTTCTTCTGCTTTTTCTATGGTAACGCCTTTTTTAATAACATCTTTTAACATACGATTTGAACCGCTTTCTACTCCATAAGAAATATATTTACAACCACTATTTTTCATTTTTATGAGCATTTTTTTATCAACTGCATCTACACGAGTTCCACATATCCATTTTAAATCTCTCTTTTTCAATTCATTACAAAGTTCGTCCATCCATTTTTTTCTTAAAGTCAAAGTATCATCATAAAAATAAATACTTTTTATTTTATGTTTTTTTATCAAAAAATCTATTTCTTCCATAATATTTTCTACAGAACGAAACCTTACTATTTTTCCAAATAAAGATTTAGAAGCACAAAAAGTACACGAATATGGACAACCTCTTGTTCCAACCATTGCAATACTTGGCTGTGGTAAACTCCATCTAATTCTGTCTGTTCCTTCGTAATTGAAATATTTTTTTATGTCCAAATAAGAATAAGTTAAAAAAGGAATATCATCTAAATTATTAACAATTGGAGCATAAATAATTCCTTCAGCTTTTATATTTTTATTGGCAATTTCTAAAAAAATAAATTCTCCTTCACCAACAACCACAGCATCAGCATCAGAATCTTTTAAAACAAAATCAGGTAAAATAGATGCATGTGTTCCTCCGATAATTATTGGTATTTCTGGATTTATTTTTTTTATTTTTTTTATAATAGATTTTGCATCTAAATAAATTAAAGTTGTTGCAGTTATTCCAATAAAATCAACATTTTCTAAATTAATTTTTTTTTCAAAACCAATATCTAATATTTCAACTTTATGAGAGTTTTTTTGCAAAACTTCTGCTATGTAACTAATTCCCAAAGGAGGTAAAACTCTTGGAATTGGATCTGGATTTATCAATAATATTTTAGACATTTTATTAATTTTTTTAAATTTTTTTTTATGAAAAAAATTAAAATTTATAAAAAAAAATATAAAAGCTAAATTTTTTTATATTTTTTTTAATTTTAGTCATTAAGTTAAAACAATTTTTTAAAATTTTATACTTCTAAACTTTTTTTAATTTCTGTTTTTTCTTCGTTTTCTTCCATTAATAACATATCCAAAAGACGTTCTAATTCATCGTCATTATCATAAGCAAGAGTTTTTCCAAAATCATCAAGAGCTTTTATATTTTCGTCAGTTGTGTCGTCCATTTCAGGATTAATGCTGTCAGGTAAAGCAGACCTAATTCTAATATACTGTGAAATTTTGTTGTTTGCTTCAAAAATTTGTTTTAGCTGAAAATCAACAGTTTCTGGCCCAGCAGAAAGTAAAATATCTAAAATAGGTTTTATCCAATCTGCTATACCCCAGTCTTTTACATTATCATATAAATAAGGTTTTTTATTTTCTCCAGTTCCTATGGAAAAAATAACCATATCAGATGCTGTTATTTTTCTTTTTTCTTTTACAGAAAAAAGTTCCCTTGCCTCAGCATAAGCACATAAAGCAGGATTATTTGCAACCATACCACCATCTATTAAAGAATACATTTCTCCAGCAATAGAACGAATATGAGCTAATTCAAAATAAGTTGGAGCAGCAGAAGTTGCGCGAGCAATGTCCCTAAGAAGAAAATCTTTTGATTTATCTTTTTTCGCTTTTTGTTGCCTAAAAAAAACAGGTTTTCTTCTTGTCATATCATAAGATGTTATTAATGATGGTTTTAATAACTGACTTAATTTTACATTCCCCATGTATTTTTTCAAAATTTTCTCCAGATTTTCAGATGGATATTTCTCATCAAAAATTCCACCGAAATTTTTCATTTTTTGAAAAAAAGGAGTATGGAATATTTCACTTCCATTTTTTAAATAAAGATTTAAAATTTCTTCTGCAGAAAACAAATACAAGCTAAAATTCCACCTGTACTTGTACCTGCAATCATATCAAAAAAATCAGAAATCCTAGCTTCTGGATTTTGTGTTCTGTCTTGAAGTTTCTTTTCCAAAACACATAAAATTCTACCTGGAATTATTCCTCTTATTCCTCCTCCATCTAAAGACAATATTCTTTTAAATTTTTTCATAAAAAATTTTTTATTTTTCAAAAATAATAAAATTTTTAAAATTTAATGAAAATTTTAATTACTTTACCAAAAATTAAAAAATGAAATTTTTTATTATTATGGTAAAATAAAATTAGGTTATAAAAAAAAAATTCAAAAATCGTCCAAAAATTTAATGTTTTTAATATTTAAAATTAAAAAAATTTTTTTCAAAAATCGTCCAAAAATTTAATGTTTTTAAAATTAAAAATTAAAAAAAATTTTTTTCCAAATTCGTCCAAAATTTTAAATTTTTAAAATTTTTTTCAAAAAAGGTGAAATTTTAATATTTTATTTTTAATAAAATTTCCCCAAAAAACAGAAAATTTAAAATTTTATTTTTAATAAAAAAATTTTTTCCAAAAAACGATAAAATTTTAAGATTTTATTTTTAATAAAAAATTTTTCCAAAAAACAATAAAATTTTAAGATTTTATTTTTAATAAAAAAAATTTTTTCCAAAAAACAATAAAATTTTAAGATTTTATTTTTAAT
>NBLL01000086.1 GCA_002084355.1 Bacteroidetes bacterium 4572_128
AAAAAAACGGCAAAATTTTACGATTTTAATTTATTGAAAAAAAATTTTTTGAAAAAAACGGCAAAATTTTACGATTTTAAATTAATGAAAAAATTTTTTGAAAAAAACGGCAAAATTTTACGATTTTAATTTATTAAAAAAATTTTTTGAAAAAAACGGCAAAATTTTACGATTTTAATTTATTAAAAAAAAAATTTTGAAAAAAACGGCAAAATTTTACGATTTTAATTTATTAAAAAAAAATTTTTTGAAAAAAACGGCAAAATTTTACGATTTTAATTTATTGAAAAAAATTTTTTGAAAAAAACGGCAAAATTTTACGATTTTAATTTATTGAAAAAAAATTTTTTGAAAAAAACGGCAAAATTTTACGATTTTAATTTATTGAAAATTTTTTGAAAAAAACGGCAAAATTTTACGATTTTAATTTTTTGAAAAAAATGGCAAAATTTTACGATTTTAAATTAATGAAAAAAATTTTTTGAAAAAAATGGCAAAATTTTACGATTTTAATTTATTAAAAAAAATTTTTTGAAAAAAACGGCAAAATTTTAATGTTCTTAAAATTTAAATTATAAATTTTTAAATTATTTTTGTATAAATGAGAATTAAAAAATGATTTTAATATTTATAAAAAAATAAAATATAATGACCTACAATTTAAATATAAGAGAAGAAGAACTAAAAAACAAAATAGCCGAATATTATTTTTGGATCTATGACAATACACAAATTATTGGAAATATAGATTTTTGTGTTTCTATGCATAAAAATGAATCCTTAGAACAAGAAAGTTTGCTTTGGGCGGAAGCAAAAAAAGGAAAATCTAACATTTATAAATCTTTCGTTCAATTAATTTTAACAATTGGCAAATCTCGTACTTTTGATAAATATTTACCACCTTCATATTTAGGTGCTTTTGATGCGGAAAAAATCGCTTTTATTCCGTATAATGATATTCATGAAATTTTTTATTTGAACGATTTTAATTGGAATGTTACACCATCTAATCATAAATCAAAGGAATTTAAATTGCTTTATAAAAAAGTGAAAAATGTTTTAGATAAAAATACATTAATTTTTTATTATGAAAAAGATGAAAAAGAATTAAAGAAATTTATTAAAAATAATTTTGTTATTGGGAAATTTGGAATTACAAAGACACAAATTGATAAAAATAATTTTATGATCATTTATAATAAATGGTTAGAAACAATCAAATCCTCCATTGCTGTAAATTGGGACATTGCAAAAAAAAACGGAATTATTGACGGTGATTTTTATCTTGCTGATTTACTTTTTGAAAGAAAAATTATTTGTTATTTTAAAAACAAAAAAATACGAACTAAATAGACATCAAGACGAATACGGAGCTTTCACTTCCAACTTTGTAAATTTTAATGATGGACAAAAAGCACATAATCAATTTTGGAATAAATACGAAAGACCACCAAAAGAAGAATATTGGGATTATATTATAGAACGTAGAGATTTGCTTGTTCCTCAGGATGTCAGAGAAAGAAAAGGCAGTTTTTTTACCCCAAAAATTTGGGTTGAGAAATCGCAAAAATATCTTAAGATTGTTTTGGGCGAAGATTGGCAAGAAGAATATTATATCTGGGATTGTGCCGCGGGAACAGGAAATTTATTGGCTGGATTGACAAATAAATATAATATTTGGGCTTATGCAGAAGCCGCAAATAAAAAAACATTAAGTGGAATTGGTGCTAATAAAATAGATATAGCAGTTAAAACTAAAGTATATAAAAAATATTTTAATAATTTGGGAATTTCTGGTAGAGAGCTGTTTGCTCAATTTTTGATGAGAATATATCAAGAATTAAAAGGTTCAATTGTAGCAGATTTTTCAAAATTAAAAATTATTCAATCTCCGAGTTTTTTTGAATTTAGACAATTTTTTCAAGCATCAATTAAAAAAATTTTTATTGTTCCATCATATACATTTGATAATGTAAAAGGTAAATTTCCAATAGGTTTTTTTATTTGGGATACTAAATCTAAAGAAATTTTTAAGGAAGTTTTGGCTAATGTTTATAATGATAATGGTAATTTTTTAAATTGTAAATTACTAAGATCATATCATAATGAAAAGTCAATTAATAATTGGTTGATTACGACAAGAAAAAAAACTAATGAAAAAAAACTTGCTTTTATGTCTTGTAAAGGAAGTGATTTTCAGACAGTTAATTTAAATTTTATTGTTAATAGAAAAGACCAATTACCTCATGCAAGAGGAACATGGATTACAGATAAAAATATAATTGAAGCATCAATTTATTTATCTGTTCGTCATTGTATTAAAAGCACTTGGTTAAATGATAGAGATCAATTTTTACATCCAAATGACAATTGGAAAAAAGATAAAAAATTTCAAAATGATTGTCTATCATTTACATTATTTAGCAATAATATACAAAGTAAATATGGAACAAATCACTGGATACCATTTAGTGAAAGTGAAGTAAATGCAAAAGAAAAGTTTGAAAGTAATTTTATGGTTAAATTTATTCAAGGAAAATTAAAAGCAAATGGAAATGGTGATTTATTAGGGGAAGAAAAAGTCAGAACAGAAAGTTTAGAATTTTCTGATGAATCTAAAAATGTTTTTAATGCTGGTCGTGAGATTTGGATTTATTATCACACACAACTTTACTGCAATGTAAATGCGTCTTTATACGATATTCGTGCATATTTTCAGGGACGAAATAAAAACGGAAGAATGAATAATAAAAGTAAAGATGAAAAATATATGAATTTAATAATAAATTTGCGAGGAAAATTAAAAATTTTGGCAAAAAAGATTGAACCAAAAATTTACGATCTCCAATGTTGTTTTTTTAAAAATATTAAAATTTTGGGCGATTTTTGTTTGATAGAAACATTGGAGGTTAAAAAAAAAACCTCCAATGTTGTTTTTTTAAAAATATTAAAATTTTCACGATTTTTGTTTGATAGAAACATTGGAGGTTAAAAAAAAACCTCCAATGTTGTTTTTTTAAAAATATTAAAATTTTCACGATTTTTGTTTGATAGAAACATTGGACATTGGAGGTTAAAAAAAAAATCTCCAATGTTGTTTTTTTAAAAATCTTAAAATTTTCACGAATTTGAAAAAAATTTTTTTTATTTTGAAAATTAAAAAATCTTAAATTTTTGGTCGTTTTTTGAAAAAATTTTTTTTTATTTTAAAATTAAAAAATATTAAAATTTTGGGCGTTTTTTGAAAAAATTTTTTATTTTGAAATTAAAAAACATTAAAATTTTGAGCATATTTTTAATAAAAAAAAATTCCAAATTTTAAAAATTTAGAATTTTTTTTAATGTTTTATGAAATAAAAAAATTAACAACCTCCTTCTACTTCTTTTTTCTTTCTTTTTTTAATTACTTTTTTCTTTTTTCTTTTTGCTTTTTCTTTTTCACCACTTCCGGTAAAATATTGACTTGCTCCCATTCTAAATTCATATAAGTCAAATTCTTTAAAATCAGCATTTTCTTTTGGATATTCTGGCTCAAGAATTGTTTTTTTCCAATTATTTAAACCACCTTTTAAAACATATAAGTTCTTGTAATTCAATCGAGTAGCAATTGTCCAAGCTTGATTAGAATAAGTTGTTCCATTCGAATAAAAAACAATTTTTTTATTTTCCTGTTCTAAATAATCTAAATTATCTATTTTCAATAGATCTTTTAAAGGAATATTTACCGCATTACTAAGGCTAAATTTGTCAAATTCTTCTTTTTCTCTCAAATCTATTAAAAATATATTTGGGTCTTTTTCAATAATAGATTTTGCTAACTTATTTATTTTTGATAAAAATTCTTCCGGAGATAACTCTTTCTTAGTATTTTGCTTTGGTAGGAAAGCAACAATAATTGCAAAGGTAAAAGTTAAAAAACTAATATAAATATATTTTTTCATAATTTTTAATATTTCATTTCTTTTTTAGAAATTTTTTTCTGAATAAAATAAGAACCCCAAAACATTATCAATGCAATTAATATCATAGAAAAAGCAAAAGTTCCCTGAGAAATTCCTAATGTATCGTAAATCAAAATTCTGCCTAAATTTCCTTCTATATAAATGTCTTTGAAAATAGGATATGCCTCTCCAAAAATAAAAGCACCTATAAAAATTCCTGCAACAAAAACCATCGCATCAATTTTTCCTATAGCTAATGCACAAACACTTGTTCCCGGACAAAAACCGCCAATAATAAAACCTAAACCCATAATTGCTCCTCCTACTGCGGTTGCCCATATATAAGTTGAATTAATGAAAATATCACTAAAATTTAAATAACCAAAGTAATTTAAAAAAATTAAACCTAACATAGTTGTTATTGCCGCAGTAAAAAACACACGAACAACAACAAAATCATATCCATAAAATACTCCTGCAAGTTTTCTTGAAGAAGAAAAACCTGCTTGCTCTAAAATAAAACCAAAAGCAATTCCTATTATAAAAGAAATTACAAAAGTAATTTCGTCCTGTGGTGAAAAAAATGGTATCATATAATTTTTTTTTTTAAATCCAAAATTTTTTAAAAAAATATGCAAGCAAATAGCCAGTTCCAAAAATAGAAATCATAGAGATAAATCCAGCTGTTGATAATGTTGCCATACCGCTTAAAGCGGCTCCACTTGTACAACCTCTGCCGATTTGTGAACCTATTCCAAAAAGTATCCCTCCAATGCTTGCCATAATAATTCTCGTCTTAGAAGTTATTTTTGGAGAATGTTCTATTTTTAATTTCAACCTATTTGAAACCGCACCAGAAATAAAACCTCCTATCAAAACTCCAAAAACTAAAAAAACTAATTTGTTTTTCATTGGATGCGTTTCTTTATTTGTGTATTTACTATAAAATTCCGAATTACTCGTGTGTTCATGTGAAATCTTATCAACACAAGAAATAACAGACCTTTTCATAGCACCACTTGCACCAAGTCCGCTTCCAGTCAGAACAAAAGCAGAAAGCATAATTAAACCTAATAAAAATCCTGCAAGATAAGGATTCATATATTTTTTTTCTTTCATATAAAAATTTTTTCCAAAATTAATATTTTTATTCAAAATAAAAAATCTACATATTTATATATGTAAATAAATAAATATGTGCAAAATTAAAAAAAAAATCATTTTTTTCAAATTTTATTAAAAAAAAATTTTTTTTTCAAAAAACGTTTTTTTTTTAATTTTGGAAATTAAAAAAAAATTATGTTAAATAAAATAAAAGAAACTGCAGATTTTATAAAAAAAGAAACTTCTTTTTTTAAATCAGAAATAGGAATTATTCTTGGAACTGGACTTGAGCTTTAATTTTTGGAAAATTAGGTGGTAAAAATGTAATTGCTATGCAAGGTCGTTTTCATTTTTATGAGGGTTATGATATGAAAGAAACGACTTTTCCAATTAGAGTTTTCAAATTTTTAGGAATTAAATATTTATTTGTTTCTAATGCCAGTGGCGGTGTAAATCCAGATTTTAAAGTTGGAGATTTAATGATAATTAATGACCATATTAATTTTTTTCCATCTAATCCATTAATTGGAAAAAATGATAATAAATTAGGAGTTCGTTTTCCAGATATGAGCGAGGCTTATGACAAAAATTTAATTTCAATAATAAAAGATATTGCGAAAAAGCATAAAATAAAAATACAAGAAGGAGTTTATGTTGGTGTTTCCGGACCAACTTTTGAAACACCAGCGGAATATAAATTTTTTAGAATTATTGGAGGAGATGCAGTTGGAATGTCGACTGTTCCGGAAGTAATAGTTGCTAGACATTCTGAAATGAAAGTTTTTGCAATTTCTGTAATTACTGATTTAGGAATAGTAGGAGAAGTATTAGAAGTTACTCACGAAGAAGTACAAAAAGCAGCTGAAGAAGCAGAGCCAAAAATGTCTTTCTTGATAAAAAAACTAATAAAAAAAATTTAATAAAATTAATTTTTAATGAGGAATTTTTAATGAGGAATTCCTCATTAAAAATTCCTCATTAGAAATTATTTAATGCTTTAATTTTTCTCCTCTCCAGAATAAAAATCCAGTTCCTATTATCATTAAAAAAATTCCTGTGTAAACTAATGGTAACCAAGGGTCTTTCACCAATTCAATAACACTTAAATTAGACCATTTTCCTTTTTTTTCGTCATAACTTATTTGATACATTTCCCAATTTTCTATGTTTATCGGATGATTAACTATCAAATTTGTATCTATAATCTGCTCTGACTTTGTGTAAATTTTTAAATCAGAACTATATTTTTTCGCTTCCGGAACAGACATTACTATAGAAATTTCATTGTTTATTTTTAAAGACGCTGGCATCTGTAAAAAACTTCCACAAGAAACCCAGCCTTCTTTTTTTATATCTCCATTTTCAATTTTAATTAAAACTGAAGGTGCAGAACCCATATCGTGAACTTTTACAAATCTATCATCAAATTTCTTAGATTCCTTATAAAATTTAAGAACTTCTATATTAATATCACCAATTTTACCTTTAGAATTTTCGCTTTCTATTAAAAAATGTTCATTTTTTTTCTTAAGATTAATAATTTTTCCTGTATTATTGTCAATAACAAGTAATTTTGGAGGATATTCTTCTATCCAAAATTTCTTTAATTTTATTGCCATTGGCATTTCAACTTTTTTTTCATTTTCATCAATTGCTATCCAATTTGTTTTATTCTCGTATAAATTCATAATTAACCTTTGAACATCTCCGCTTCCAAGATTTGCAGAAAAAACAGCAAGCCATAAACCAAAATGGTTAAAAATAAAGCCAAAATCAGATTTTTTAAAATTGAATAAACGTTTTAAAATGGTCATTCCAAGCGAAGTAATGAAAAATAAAAATGAAAAAAGGTAAAACCAAGTGGAAGTAATTTTATTTAAACCTATTTTAGAAATATAAACATTTGAGTTTTCTACTTGCGGAAATAAACCCATTAAAATGGATAAAAAAGTAAACAAAACAATTGAGCAAATTGCCGCGGGAATGCTATGCAACCAAACAACAAAAGTTCTTTTTTTGAAAAAAATATAAGATACTAAAAGAATTAAAATAAAAGAAATTCCTATGTAAATATTTTCTGGAGAACTAAAAACTGGCAATTTAATTCCAAAAATTTGAAGTCCTAAAGCACTTATTAACAAACCAAAACTGACAGTTACACTTTCTGTATATCCCCATTTTTTTTTATTATTATTCATAATATCCCTATTTTTATTATTATCATTCATATTTTTTTTTTAAAAATATATTATAAGATCTTTTTCGCCTTTTCTAAAATATGTAAAAAATTATAATATATCAAAAATTTTTTTTTCTTAAATTTGTACTTTTTTTTAAGAAAATTCCCTCCGGGAAAACTTATCTCAAAAATATATTTTAATTTATTTTTTAAGCTTTTTATATTTTTAATTTTTTTATAGTAACTTAAATTATTTTTTACAATTAATTTTCTATTACTATTATCCAAAAAGAATAAAAAATTATTTTCAAAATTTGATTTTTCACTTTCAAAATTTGAAAAAAAATTATCTGGAGTATAAGAATTAAAATATTTTTTTGCAAGAAATAAATTTTCAAATATTGGTTTTTCTATTCTATTTTCTATAGAATTTTTTTTTAAATAATCCCAATTAATTTCATTTTTATAAAATTTTACAATTTCTGCAATATCCAAAAGCCAACTTAATCTAAACTCATTAACATTAATATGATGGTCTAAATGTATACAAAGATGCTGTAATAAGTTTTCTACAGAAAAAATAAAACAAGGAACTTTTTGAATGAAAATTCTTTTTGAATTTTTTATAAATTCAGAAATATTCACATTAAATTTATGATGCGAAGATAAAATATCCCAATGTAATTCTATTATTGTATTGTTTTTTTTATAACTAATTTGATGATGTAATTTTAATTCTTTAGCTAAAGAACTCTCATAAATTGTAATTTGTTTAAAACCTAAATTTTTTAGAATTTCTTCTGCTTCTTGAATTTGATTTTTTTCTATTAAAATGTCTATATCAGTCATCATTCGCAAAGCAATATCTTTGTAGATTATTTCTGCAAGCGCACCTCCTTTTAATAAAATTGCTGGTATATTTTTTTCATTTAATTCCTTTAAAAATGGTAATGCATCATTATATCTTTTTAAATTTGAAGAAAAAGAATGTAAATAAGATAATTTAAATTTTGAAAATATATTATTTGGAATATATTTTTTTAGATAATTTAGGTTTTTATAAAAAAAAGGCGATACACCAAATCGTAGAGATTTATTTAATAAATAACTCCAATCTAATTTTTTTTTTATTAAATTTTCAATAATTTTTTTATTTTCTATTTGTGAAATACTAGTAACTTTCAATAAAAAAATATTTTCATCTGACAATTTATTTTTATTTTCCATATAAAAAATTTCTTAGAAATAAATAAAATTAAAAAAAATCATAAAAAAAAATAAACTTTTTTTAGAAAAGTTTATTTTTTATTTTACTTGAAGATTACTTGCATAAAAGTTATGCAAAAAATAATTATTTATAATTATTAACTTAGATTAATTTTACGTTCACTGCTTTTAAGCCATTTCTTCCTTCTCTCAATTCGAAAGTAACTTCATCATTTTCTCTTATCTCGTCAACAAGACCAGAAACATGAACAAAATATTCGCTTTTAGTTTCTTTTTCAATGATGAAACCAAATCCTTTTGAGTTATTAAAAAATTTTACTATTCCTTTTTTCATTACTATATTCTAAAAAAATGTTATTAAATTAAGCACAAAGATAAAACTTATTTTTAAATAAAAAAATTTTTTATGCTTTTTTTTTAAAAATTTTTTTATTTAAAAATTCAGTAAAATTTTTAATATTTTTTTTTAATAAAAAAAAATAATATCCGCTCAATATTTATGATAAAATAGAATTTTTTTTTTGATTTTTCTTAAAAAGTTATCCATAATTTTTTAAATTATATATTTTTAAGTTGATTTACAAATATCTATTTATGAATAAATTTTGCAATTATAAATTAATTTTTAATTTTATTTTAAAAAAAATTTTCAATTTTTTTCTTATACTTTTCCATTAAAACATTTCTTTTTAATTTTTGTGTTGGTGAAAGTTCACCTGTATTAGAAGCCCATTCTGTTGGGACAAGTGAAAAACGTTTTATAGTTTCTGTTTTTCCGAGATTTTTATTAATTTTTTTAACTTCTTTTACATAACGCTTTAAAACTTTTTTATTCTTGATAAGTTCTTCATTGCTACGATAATGAATTTTATTTTTTGCACACCAATCATGTAAAAATTTTAAATTCGGAGAAATTAATGCAGCAATAAATTTTTTATTTTCACCAACAACAATAATTTGCTCTATAAAAAAAGATTCTTTAAATTTATTTTCTATAACCTGCGGAGCAATATATTTTCCATTAGACATTTTAAAAATTTCTTTTTTCCTATCAGTTATTTTTAAAATATTATTTTCTAATAATTCTCCGATGTCTCCAGTATGTAACCATCCATTTTCATCAAAAATTTCATTATTTAGGATTTCATTTTTATAATAACCATGCATTACATTTGGTCCTTTAACCAAAATTTCTCCATCTTCTGCAATTTTCAATTGTATATCTTTAATGATTCTTCCTACTGTTCCAAATTTTTTATATGGATATTCTTTTCTGTTCGCAGAAATAATTGGTGAGCATTCGGTTAAACCATAACCTTCATTTATTGGTAAACCAGCAGCAGTAAAAATTCTTGCGAGACGTTCTTGTAAACTTGCACCACCGCAAATTATCATTTTTATATTTCCTCCGAGAGCTTTTCTCCATTTAGAAAAAACTAATTTGTCAGCAATTTCAAGCTGTTTTTCATACCACCAACCATTTTTACCTTCATATTCATATCTTTCTCCCAGACGTATCGCCCAGAAAAAAATTTGTTTTTTTATTCCTTTTAAATCTTTTCCTGTGGTTAAAATTTTATCATAAATTTTTTCTAAAACACGAGGAACAGTTGTAAAACAATCAGCATTTACTTCTCTAAGATTTTCTGGAACTTTAATATAACTTTCCGCATAATAAATAGACATTCCCCTATATTGATAACAATAAATACCAATTCTTTCGAAAGCATGACATAAAGGCAAAAAACTTAAAGCTTTCATGTTTTCTTCATTAGGCAGAACACCATGAATAGCCATAAAATTACTTACAAAATTTTTATGACTTAACATTACTCCTTTTGGTTCTCCAGTTGTTCCGGAAGTGTAAATTATAGAAACTAAATCATTTTCTGATATAGAATTTTTTAAATTTTTTAAAAAATCATATCGTTCAGGAAAAATTTTTTCGCCAATTTCTATAAGTTCCTTATAATTTTTTGCATTTTCTAAAATAAAATTTTTATTTCAGAATGTTTTAAAATATAAAAATAATCATCATCACTTATGGTAGGATAAATAGGTACACTAACAACTCCAATTTGAGATGTAGCCATTTCTACTATATTCCATTCTGGGCGATTATTTGAAATTATAGCTATTTTATCTCCTTTTTTTAAACCCAAATCCAATAAAGCACAGCTTAAAAAATTTGTTTTTTCGGCATAAAATTTTGTACTAAATTTTTCCCATTTTCCGTTTCTTTTTACAGATAAAATATCATCTTTTTGAAATTTATCTAATAACCTATCAATTAAATCAAAAGTTCTTTTCATAAAATTTTTATTATTTGCAATATTTTTTTTTCAAAAAACGTCATTTCTTTTAATTTTTAATTTTTTTTATTTTGAAATTAAAATATTTAAAATTTTGGACAATTTTGAAAAAAAAATTTTTTTTAATTTAATTTTAAAAATATTAAAATTTTGGACATTTTTTGAAAAAATTTTTTTTAATAATTTCAAATCATTAAAATTTTGGCATTTTTTTGAAAAATTTTTTTTTGATAATTTAAAATCATTAAAATTTTGGCATTTTTTGAAAAAAAATTTTTTTTGATAATTTAAATTCATTAAAATTTTGGCATTTTTTGAAAAAAAAATTTTTTTGATAATTTAAATTCATTAAAATTTTGGTATTTTTTGAAAAAAAAATTTTTAATAATTTCAAATCATTAAAATTTTGGACATTTTTTTGAAAAAATTTTTTTTTGATAATTTAAATTCATTAAAATTTTGGCATTTTTTGAAAAAAATTTTTTGATAATTTAAAATCATTAAAATTTTGGCATTTTTTGAAAAAAAATTTTTTTTGATAATTTAAAACATTAAAATTTTGGCATTTTTTTGAAAAAATTTTTTAAAAAAAGCGTCAAAATTTTAATGTTTTAAATTATTAAAAAAAAAAAATTTTTTTAAAAAAGCGTCAAAATTTTAATGTTTTAAATTATTAAAAAAAAAAATTTTTTTCAAAAAGCGTCAAAATTTTAATGTTTTTTTTTATTAAAAAAAAATTTTTTTCAAAAAGCGTCAAAATTTTAATGTTTTTTTTTTATTAAAAAAAAATTTTTTTAAAAAAAGCGTCAAAATTTTAATGTTTTTTTTTTATTAAAAAAAAATTTTTTTAAAAAAGCGTCAAAATTTTAATGTTTTAAATTATTAAAAAAAAATTTTTTAAAAAAGCGTCAAAATTTTAATGTATTAAATTAAAAAAAAAATCTAAAATACGCCAATTTTTAATGATTTTATTTTTGTTTTTCCAAAAAAACTTTTAATAAAAAAAGGATTTTTTATTAAAAAAATCCTTTTATTTAATATTAAAAATTAAAAGAAATTACATTTTCAATAATTTTTCAATTTCTCTATGTAGTTGGTCATAACGTATTCCCTTAGGTAAAAATACATCTGCTTTAATCCATTGTTTTTCTAGCTTCGTATCCAAACTAAAAGTCATCCCTCTTTTAGAAGTAACTGCACTAATCATAATTATTGGTAAGTTTGGATATTTCTTTTTAGTTCTATAGCTCAAAATAAAACCACTATCATCTTTTTCCATCACCAAGTCATAAATAGCTAGATCTGGTTTTGTGTGCTCCAAGATTTCTTCAGCTTTTTTTTGTCCATTAGCAATAATCGTTTTAAAACCAAAACTACCAACTACTTCTTCCATTTCTTTCAAGTAATCTGGATTGTCATCAACGATTAAAATAGTTTTGTCTATTTTGTCTAATTTATTATTGATAATATTCATTTCTATTTTTTTTTTAATTAAACAAATTGCTAAAAAAAATTTAAACAATTTGGTCATTTATTTTTAATTACAGTAATATATTATATCTTTTTGTATAAGTCGTATGTAATAATTCATGACTCTTAGCACTCAATGGTTTACCAAGATATTGTTGATAAATTTCAATAATACTTGGATTACGATGTGAAACTTTGATACTTTCTTTTTCATCAATTTCGTATAAAGATTTCATACGAGATTTTATCGCTTTAGGTTTGCTGTTAATAGGCTGACCACCACCAGCAATACAACCACCTGGACAAGCCATAACTTCTATAAAATGAATATCATCTCTACCTTCTCTAATTTCTTGTAATAAAGTTTCAGCTTCTTTTAATCCACTAACAACTGCTACACCAAGATTAATTTCACCAATTTTTAAATTAGCTTCTTTTCTTCCTTTATGTCCTCTTACTTCATGAATTTTAAATTTCTTCATTTCTTTGCCAGTAATTTTTGCATAAGTTGTACGCAAAGCTGCTTCCATTACACCACCAGAAGTACCGAAAATTTTACCTGCCGAGCTTCTTGTTCCCAAAGGCGAATCTGCTAATTCGGGTTCTAAATTATCCATATCTATATTAAATAAACGTATTAATTTAGCTAATTCTCTTGTTGTTAAAACCGCATCAACATCAGCGATTCCTTTTTGTGTCATTTCGTCTCTTTGTTGCTCGAACTTTTTAGCAGTACAAGGCATTATAGAAACAGAAAAAATATTTTCAGGTTTTAGATTTTCTGTTTCTGCATAAAAACTTTTAATCATTGCACCCATCATTTGTTGAGGAGATTTACAAGTGGAGACATAGGTAATTTTCCATCATCACTAATTCTTTGAATTAACTCTGCTGATTCTTCCATTATAGTTAAATCGGCAGAAAAAGATGTATCAAAAACAATATCAAAACCAATTTTACGAAGTGCAGAGTTCATTAAACCAATTACATTAGTACCTGCTTTCATTCCAAATTCTTCTGCCAAAGAAACAGAAATAGCGGGAGCATATTGAACAATAACCGTTTTATTAGGATTATTTAAATTTAATTGTATCTCTTCATAATGCGGTTTTTCATATAAAGCACCTGTTGGACAAACTATAATACACTGACCACAATTTACACAACTTGAAATATTTAAACCTTCTTCATAAGCAGTACCAACTATAGTTTTATTTCCACGATTGATAAAATCTATAGCCGAAACTCCTTCTATCTCTTCACAAACTCTTACACATCTACCACACAAAATACATTTTGCAGGATCTCTTACCAAACTTACACTTGATAAATCTAAATGATAATCATTTTTACTGCCAGAAATTTTACGCTCACGAACATTTAATTCTTCAGCAAGGTTTTGTAATTCACAACTTTTATTTCTCGCACAATATAAACAATCATCTGGATGATTAGATAAAAGCAACTCTATGATTGTTTTCCTTGATTTTATAACTCTATTAGAATGAGTTTTAATTTTCATTCCATCATTAACTGGATGTGAACAAGCGGTAATTAAATTTCTTGCTCCTTCTACTTCTACCACACACATCCTACAAGCACCTGTCGGAAATAAATCTTTTACCCAACATAAAGTTGGTACAGACATACCATTACGTTGTAAAGCGGATAAAATAGTTTCACCTTTTTTGGCTTTTATTTTATTATTATTAACTTCTATTTGTATAGCCATTTTTTTAATTTTTTTGAGATTTTTAATAAATTTTTTTTTAATAATTAACTAATCTCTATTGCATCAAATTTACAAATATCAAAACAGTTCCCACAAGCAATACATTTATCTTCTATTATAAAATGAGGTTTTTTCCTTGCACCAATAATTGCATCTGTCGGACATTTTTTAGCACAAACAGTACAACCTATACATTTTTCTACGTTAATTTTGAAAGTTCGTAAATCTTGACAAACATTTGCTCTACAATATCTATCAAAAACATGCTCTTCGTATTCATCTCTAAACCATCTTATGGTACTTAATACAGGATTCGGAGCTGATTGACCTAAACCACAAAGTGAAGTATCTTTAATTACTTCCGCTAATTCTTCTAAATGAATAATTCCTTTAAATCTTTCTAATGTTTCATTACCGTGAAGATTAAAAGGACGTTTAGTAATATTTTCTAAAATCTCTAACATTCTTCTTGTTCCCTCTCTACAAGGAATACATTTCCCACAGCTTTCTCTTTGTATAAAACCTCAGTAATACAACCTCCGGAAGGACCGCCCATTTGCACAGCTTTGAATTTTTTACCATTAGGAACACCGCCAGCCATATTATAAATAATATCTCTGATTTTTGTTCCCATAGGAATTTCTAATAATCCTGTCAAAGTAATTTTACCTGATAAAGCAAAAACTTTCGTTCCTTTACTTTTTTCTGTTCCCATTGCAGCATACCAACTTGCCCCTTTGCGAATAATAGAGGGTATATTAGAAAGTGTCTCTACATTATTAATAATTGTAGGTTTTCCAAATAAACCACTTATCGCAGGAAAAGGCGGACGCGGACGAGGCATACCTCTTTTTCCTTCAATACTGTGAATTAAGGCTGTTTCTTCACCGCAAACAAAAGCACCTGCACCTTTTTTAATAATTAAATCAAAATTGTGTCCTGTACCCAATATATTTTTACCAAGAAGATTATAGTCTTTAGCTTGTAAAATAGCTTTTTCTAATCTTTCTATTGCCAAAGGATATTCTGCACGTATATAAACATAAGCCTTACTCGCTCCAATTCCGTAAGCAGCAATTGCCATACCTTCCAATAAACGATGCGGGTCGCCTTCAATAACTGCTCTATCCATAAAAGCACCTGGGTCGCCTTCATCAGCATTACAAATCAAATATTTTTGATTGCTTTTTTCATGAGATGCAAATTTCCATTTTTTTCCTGTTGGAAATCCGCCTCCTCCACGACCACGTAAACCACTTTTTTCAATTTCATTACAAATTTTAGATGGTTTTTTTTTGCTTAATGTATTCCATAAAGCTTTGTAACCTTCTCTTGCAATATATTCATTGATATTTACAGGGTCAATAATACCGCAATTTTCTAAAACAACTCTTTCTTGATTTGCAAAAAATGGGTGTTCTTATAATAATTGAACATTATTCCATTTCTTTCCTGTATTTTTAAATTGTCCTAAAATAGAATGTCCTTCTAATTTCCCTCTAAAAACATCATCTAAAATATTATTAACTTTATCTGCATTTACATTTTCAAATGATATTCTGGCTTTATTAGGTAATTGAACATCTAATAAAGGTTCAGACGAACATAAACCTATGCAACCAAGCTCAATAATATCGGCATCTATATTTTTAGATGTAAGATATTCTTTTGTTTTTATTAATGTTTTACCTGCACCAGCACCTAAACCACAAGTACCTGCACCGATATAAATTGTTGGTTTAGAAACTTTTTCTCTTCTTAACAAAGCTAAAGTTTCATCAACTGTTTTGTTGCTTAATTTTGCAAAAAGAACATTATTTATTAAAATATCTTTATAATTTGGATTATAATTTGACATAATTTATTTTTCAATGATTGTAAATGATAAACAGATCCAAAAATTTAATATAAAATTATTTCTTTTTTCCTGCTTTAACTTTTTTTTTTTTTTTTGTATTATGATAAATTTCAATAATAGAACGAATACTTTCGCTAGCTACTTTAGCATGAAATTCACCATTTACAGAAATTACTGGTGCTAAACCACAAGCACCAATACATGCCACCACTTCTATACTAAATAGACCATCTTTTGTCGTTTCACCTGCTTTTAACCTCAAAATTTTTTCAAACTCTTCTAAAACAGTTGCTGAACCCAAAACATGACAAGCTGTACCCCTACAAATCTGAATATGATATTTACCAATTGGCTCAAATCTAAATTGATTATAAAAGGTCGCTACACCAAAAATTTTACTGGTAGGAAGTTGAAGATGTTTACCAACTTCTACGATAGATTCTTTAGATAAAAAACCTAATTCATCTTGTATCTCTTGTAAGATAGGAATTAAACTATCTCTTTTTTCATTGGGATGTTTTTCCAATATAGTTGCAAAACTTTTTCTCATCTAAGTCTTTATTATTTTTTCACAAAGAAAAAAAAAATATATGTATAAAAAAAATAAATACAATAATAAAATTCAATTTTTATGATATATTTTTTTTTAATAAAAAATTTTTTTCAAAAAAAACGCCAAAACTTTTATGAATTATTTTCTTCAAAAAATCGCCAAATTTTTATGAATTATTTTTTATAAAAAATATCTTTTTTTTTCAAAAAACGCAAATTTTTATGTTTTTATTTTTTCAAAAAATCACCGAAATTTTATGAATGATTTTTTAATTTTAAAAATCATTAAAAAATACGCATTTTATTAAAAAAAAAATTTTTTTAAATTTTAAATTATAAAGACATTAAAATTTTGAACGATTTTTGGAAAAAATTTTTTTTTAATTTTAAATTAAAAAAACCATAAAAAATTGCGTTTTTTTGAAAAAAATTTTTTTTTTAATTATAAAAAATCATAAAAAATTGCGTTTTTTTGAAAAAATTTTTTTTTTTTAATTATAAAAAATCATAAAAAATTGCGTTTTTTGAAAAAAAAAATTTTTTTAAATTATAAAAAATCATAAAAAATTGCGTTTTTTGAAAAAAAAAATTTTTTTAAATTATAAAAAATCATAAAAAATTGCGTTTTTTTGAAAAAAATTTTTTTTTTAAATTATAAAAAATCATAAAAAATTGCGTTTTTTTGAAAAAAATTTTTTTTTTAAATTATAAAAAATCATAAAAAATTGCGTTTTTTTGAAAAAAAAATTAAATTTTTATACCTATTAAATTAAAAAAGAAAATAGAACTATCTAAATTTACATACCAATATTTTTGACTTTATTGATTTAATAATTTTACTTTTTTTAAACCCTTTTTTTAAAATACTCAAAAAATCTATTTGTAAAAATAATGTAAAATTTAATAAGAAATTGTATTGCTATTAAAATATGTTTCTTAATATTTTTTATAAAAAAAAAATTACAAATTTTATATTCTTTTTAATTTTTGCAATAAATTCCTATTATTTTCATAAACTTATCCACAATTCACATAAAAAAACACCAAAAAACTGTGGATAACTCTGTGGATACTCTGTTGATAACTTTTAATAACTTTCTTGCTTTTTACAAAAATTTTTATAGCTGGAAAAATTTTTGTAAATTCCAAAAAAAGTTATGAAAAACTTATCAACAACTTATCCACAGAAAAAGGCTAGTTATCAACAGCAAAATTTGGTGTTTTTTATAGTAAATTTAATATGTAATATCAAATGAAAAAACTTTAAGTTTTGTAAATCAAGTATTTATAATAAATGAAATAATTTTATGAAGAAAAATAATTAAAAAAACAAAAAAAGTTATCAACACACCATTATCATTATATAATAATATATAATATATAATGATAATGGTGTGTTGATAAAATCAAAAAAATTGTTTTATTTTGAAAAAATTTTTTTTTATGAAACTTTATACAAAAACAGGGGATAATGGTTTTACTTCTTTAATCGGAGGTAAACGTGTAAAAAAATATGATTTACATCTAGAAGCTTATGGAACTGTAGATGAATTAAATTCTTATATTTCATTATTTTAATTGGCACAGAATTGGCGAGTGAAAAAAAAAATATATTTTTTTTAGAAAATAAAGATCTTTTGAAATTGGAAAATGAAATAGATAAAATTGATTTAGAAGTTTCCGCTTTAAAAAATTTTATTGTTCCCGGTGGAAATAAAATAATTTCTTTTTGTCATATTGCAAGATGTGTTTGCAGACGTGCAGAAAGGCGAATAATAGAGCTTTCTGATACTTTTTTTGTTTCTGAATTTTCTTTAAAATATATAAATAGATTATCAGATTATTTATTTATTTTATCGAGAAAACTTGCAAAAGATTTTAAAATAAAAGAAATTATTTTATAATTAAAATAATATTATATTTTTGCCGTTTTTTTACGAAATTTTTATTAAAAAATAAATTATTAAAAAATTATTATGTATTGGACATTAGAATTAGCATCAAAATTAGAAGACGCACCATGGCCTGCAACTAAAGACGAATTAATTGATTTTGGAATTCGCTCGGGTGCTCCTTTGGAAGTTATAGAAAATTTGCAAGAAATAGAAGATGAGGGCGAGCAATATGAAAGTATAGAAGATATTTGGCCAGATTATCCGAGTAAAGACGATTTCTTTTTTAATGAAGATGAATATTGATTTTTTTAATAAAAAAAAAATCAAAAAAATGAAATTATGCATATAGCAATTGCGGGGAATATAGGCTCAGGAAAGACGACTTTATCTCGTTTGTTAGCTGAACACTATAATTGGGAAACTCGTTATGAATCCGTTGAAAACAACCCTTATTTAAACGATTTTTATAATGATATGAAAAAATGGTCTTTCAATTTGCAAATTTATTTTTTGAATAGTCGTTTTAATCAGCTTATTGAAATTAAAAATTCAAAAAAAAATGTAATTCAAGACAGGACGATTTATGAAGATGTAAATGTTTTCGCTCCAAATTTACATAGTATGCGGCTAATAAGTTCGAGGGATTTTGACACATATTATACTACTTTTAATCTAATGAGTTCGCTAATAAGACCTCCAGATTTATTGATTTATTTGCAAACTTCAGTTGAAAAATTACTATTGCAAATAAAAAAAAGAGGTAGGAATTATGAAAAAAATATTCGTTTTGAATATTTAAAAAATTTAAATGATAGGTACGAAACATGGATAGAAAATTATAAACATGGAAAATTATTGGTGATAAATGTTAATAATTTAGATTTTGAAAATCGTAAAAATGATTTTCAAAATATTATAAAAAGAATTGACCAAAATTTATGAGGAATTATGTAGCGAATATATTCGCTACATAAAAAATT
This sequence comes from Bacteroidetes bacterium 4572_128, assembly GCA_002084355.1. Lineage (GTDB taxonomy): Bacteria > Bacteroidota > Bacteroidia > Bacteroidales > 4572-128 > 4572-128. Next base: position 19,251 of record NBLL01000086.1, read on the forward strand.
ATTTAGTTTCTTCTAGGTCTTCAAAATCTACGTCTGTAAACTTTTTATCATTTTCTTCAAGTTCTTCTATTATTTCTTCTTCTACTTCGTCGAAGCCTTGTTCAGTTTGGATAAATTCTATTACGTCATTTAATCCGTCTGCGAATTTATCAAAATCTTCTTTATAAAGAAAGACTTTATGCTTTTCAAAATGAAAGCGACCGTCTTTATCGAAACGTTTTTTACTTTCAGTAATCGTCAAGTAATATTCACCACGTCTTGTCGCTTTTACATCGAAAAAGTAAGTTCTTTTTCCAGCTCTAACAGTTCTTGAAAAAATTTCTTCTCTATCTGTTTTTCCTTTATTACTTTTTTTATCGTATTCTTCCATTCCAGTTAAAATATAAATTCTAAATTTTTTTTAAAAATACAAAATTAATTTTTTTTTCAAAAAAAAAAATTTTTATTAAAATTAAATTTTTTTTTAATAAAAATTTAAAAACCTGTATAAACATTTTTTTTTTAATATTTTATTAAAAAAATTTTTTCCAAAAAACGCCAAAATTTTAATATTTCATTAAAAAAATTTTTTCCAAAAAAACGAAAATTTTTAATAATTTTTTAAAAAAAAATTTTTTCAAAAAAAGCCGAAATTTTAATTTTTATTTAAAAAAAAATTTTTTCAAAAAAACGCCAAAATTTTAATAATTTATTAAAAAAAAATTTTTTTCCGAAAAACGCCAAAATTTTAATAATTTATTAAAAAAAAATTTTTTTCAAAAAAACGAAAATTTTTAATAATTTATTAAAAAAAAATTTTTTCAAAAAAACGAAAATTTTTAATAATTTATTTAAAAAAAATTTTTTCCAAAAAACGCCAAAATTTTAATTTTTATTTTAAAAAAAACTTTTTTCCAAAAAACGCCGAAATTTTAATAATTTATTAAAAAAAACTTTTTTCCAAAAAACGCCGAAATTTTAATAATTTATTAAAAAAAATTTTTTCCAAAAAACACCGAAATTTTATGATTTTATTAAAAAAAAATTTTTTCAAAAAAACACCGAAATTTTATGATTTTATTAAAAAAAAATTTTTTCAAAAAAACGCCGAAATTTTAACATTTTTTTATAATTTTGTGAATTATAAAAATTAAAAAA
>NBLL01000087.1 GCA_002084355.1 Bacteroidetes bacterium 4572_128
TTTTTTTAATAAAATTCGTAAAATTTCATCGTTTTTTGGAAAAATTTTTTTTAATAAAATTCGTAAAATTTCATCGTTTTTTGGAAAATTTTTTTTTAATAAAATTCGTAAAATTTCATCGTTTTTTGAAAAAAATTTTTTTAATAAAATTCGTAAAATTTCATCGTTTTTTGGAAAAAATTTTTTTTTAATAAAATTCGTAAAATTTCATCATTTTTTGAAAAAATTTTTTTTTAATAAAATTCGTAAAATTTTATCGTTTTTTGAAAAAAAATTTTTTTAATAAAATTCGTAAAATTTCATCGTTTTTTGGAAAAAATTTTTTTTTAATAAAATTCGTAAAATTTTATCATTTTTTGAAAAAATTTTTTTTTAATAAAATTCGTAAAATTTTATTAGATAAAAATATTAAATTTTTGGTCGTTTTTTTTTTTTTTTATTTATTAATAATTTCCAATTGGTTCAGCAAATGAAATAACATTTTCTTTTGTTATTTCATTATCGCAAAGAATTAACAGACGTTCTATTACATTTCTAAGTTCTCTAATATTTCCTGTCCAATTAATTTTTTGCAATTCTTTTATTGCATTTTCAGAAATTTTTCTAATTGGTGTACCGTATTCTTGACAAATTTGATTAATAAAATGTTTTGCAAGTAAAGAAATATCTTCTATTCTTTCGTTCAATTTCGGAACATGAATCAAAATAACACTCAAACGGTGATACAAATCTTCTCTAAATTTATTATCATTAATTTCTTTTTTTAAATCTTTATTTGTCGCGGCAATAACTCTGACATTAATATTAATTTCTTTATCGCTACCAACTCTAGATATTTTATGCTCTTGCAATGCTCTCAAAACTTTCGCTTGTGCCGATAAACTCATATCACCTATTTCGTCAAGGAATATTGTTCCTCCATTTGCCTGTTCAAATTTTCCTTTTCGCTGTTTGTGTGCTGAAGTAAAAGCACCTTTTTCGTGTCCAAAAAGTTCACTTTCTATTAATTCAGACGGTATTGCAGCACAGTTTACTTCAATAAAAGGTTTTTTTAATCTATAGCTTTTTTCGTGCAAAGCTTTTGCAACTAATTCTTTACCTGTTCCGTTATCTCCGGTTATTAAAACTCTTGCTTCTGTCGAAGCAACTTTTTCTATAATACGTTTTACTCTATTTATTGCATTTGATTCACCAATAATTTCATTAAGATTATTGATTTTAACTTTCTTAATTTTCTTCTTATTTTCTTTAACAAAGTCAAATTTACTGACAGCATTATTTATATTTATAAGAAGTCTATTTAAATCTATGGGTTTTTCCATAAAATCAAAAGCACCTTTTTTCATCGCTTCAACTGCTGTTTCTATGTCACCGTGTCCGGAAATCATTAGAACAGGAATATCAGTATATAATTTAAAAATTTCTTCCAGAACTTCTATGCCATCCATCTTAGGCATTTTTATGTCGCAAAGTATGACATTATACTTAAATTTTTTTATCAATTCTAAAGCTCTTATTTTTCTAATACTTCTTTCATCATCTATTACAAGTAATTTTTTCGCTTTCATTTTGTTTTTTTGCAAATTTATAAAAAATTTATAATTATAAAAAAATTAATTTTCATTATCACTAGCATACCATTCGGAAAAAGAATTTTCTGTCTCGTAAAGTTTTAAGCTAAATAATTTTACATTTTCTGGTAAAGCATTTTTCAATTTTTCAGAAAAAAATAAAATTAAATTCTCGCAAGTTGGTTGAAAATCAAAAAAATAAGTTCTTTCATCATTGATTTTATCAATGAACTTTTTATCGAAATTCTTAAAAAGGATTAAACTGTGATCATACTTTATTATTATTTCATTATTGACAATTTTTTTTAAATCTTTGAAATCCATCAACATGCCATTTTTTGGATTTTTTTCATTATTTATAGGTTTTCCTATAACAGTCACAAAAAATTTATAACTATGACCGTGAATATATTTACACATTCCATCATAATTCCATAATGCATGTGCCATTTCAAAATGAAATTTTCTTGTTATTCTTAAATAATTCATATTAATTTTAAATTGGACATTCATTTATACATTCTATAATACGATTTAAATTATTGTATTTCAAAGAATAATAAACATTTTTCCCATCTCTTTCGGAAATTAAAATTCCCTTATTTTTTAAAATTCCCAAATGATGCGAGCTACTTGATTGTTTTATTTTTAATAAATTATGTATCTCAGTAACTGTCATTTTTTTATTTTCTAATAAAGATAAAATTACAATTCGTTTAGGATGTGAAATTGCTTTCAACATATTTGCAATTATTTCTAATTTCTCTGTTTTTAATTTTCCTATCAAAAAATTTTTTTCCATAAAATTGAATTTTTTTTATAATTTGAAATCTTTTTCTAGGGTAAAATACGACGGATATTTTATTGGAATACCTGCAACTAAAATAATTGGTTTTACTTTTAAAGTAACTCTTGCCCTATATCTTTCGAAAAAACATCCAATAAATTTACATTTATTTCAATAGGAATTATTTTTGTTTTATTAGCTTCTACTTCTATAGGTTTATCTATTTCACCTTCTACTAATTTTTTATCATCAACAAAAGCTATCCATTCTAAACCATTTATAGACGCTTTTTTATTATTTGGATTTTTCACTTCCAATAAGTAATTAAATTTCAAATTAATATCATTTCCTGTTAATAAATCTTGTGTTAATTTTGCAATCCACATTTTACGAATGCAAAAATTAAAATTATTAAACTTATAAATATTTTTTTCATAATTATTATTAAAAAAAATTTTATCTAAAAAAATTTTTCTTTTTTATTAAAACATTTTCCACCGCTTTTACTATACTTTCAGTATTTAAATTATATTTATTCATAAGTTCAAAAGGTTTTCCACTTTCTCCAAAAGTATCATTTACGGCAATCATTTCCATAGGAATAGGATTTTTTAATGACAATAATTGTGCGATACTATCTCCAAGTCCACCATTCATAAAATGCTCTTCTGCTGTAACTACACTTTTTGTTTTAAAAATAGATTTTAAAATTGTTTTTTCGTCTAATGGTTTTATAGTATGGATATTTATTATTTCTGCGGAAATTCCTTTTTTTGATAAAATTTTTTTACTTTTTAATGCTTCCCATAATAAATGACCTGTTGCTAAAATAGTTACGTCTTTACCTTCTTCAAATACGATCGCTTTTCCTATTTCAAATTTTTCGTTTTCTATGGTAAAATTTGCTACTTCTGGTCTGCCAAAACGTAAATATACGGGACCTTTATATTTTGCTATTTCTATAGTTGCTGCTTTTGTTTGGTTATAATCACAAGGATTTATTACCACCATATTTGGCAACATTTTCATTAAACCAATATCTTCTAAAATTTGATGTGTAGCACCATCTTCTCCGAGAGTCAATCCAGCATGTGAACCACAAATTTTAACATTCATATTAGAATACGCAACAGATTGACGAATCTGGTCATAAACTCTTCCGGTAGAAAAAGCGGCAAAACTTCCTGCAAACGGAATTTTTCCATACATCGCCATACCAGCGGCTACTCCTATCATATTTGATTCTGCAATACCAGCCTGAAAAAACCTATCTGGAAATTCTTTTGCAAAAGCATCCATTTTTATTGAACCCGTCAAATCAGCAGCAATTGCAACAACATTTTTATTTTGTTTTCCTGCTTCTAATAAACCATCACCAAAACCAGAACGAGTATCTTTTTCACCCGTATAAATATATTTTTTCATAAAAAAAATTTTTCAAAAATAATAATATTTTTTAATCTTTTTTATTTTTTTTATTAAAAAATTTATTTTTTTTGAAAAATTTTAAAAAACATAATATGTCTTATAATTTATTAAAAGGAAAAAAAGGAATTATATTCGGAGCTTTAAATGAAGACTCTTTAGCATGGAAAATTGCGGAAAAATCTTATGAAGAAGGAGCAACTTTTACATTGACAAATACTTTATCTGCGATACGTTTTGGTACAATAGATAAACTTGCGAAAAAATGCAACACAATTGTGATTCCAACAGACGCAACAAAAACCAACGAAATAGAAGAACTTTTTAAAAAATCTATGATTTTTCTGGACGGTAAAATAGATTTTATTTTACATTCTATAGGAATGTCTTTAAATGTCAGAAAGAAAAAAAATTATGCAGATTTAAATTATAATTTTTTTCAAAAAACCTTAGATATTTCAGCTTTATCTTTTCATAAAGTTTTACAAACAGCAAAAAAATTAGACGCAATTAATGAATGGGGTTCTGTTTTGGCTTTGTCGTATATAGCGGCACAAAGAACTTTACATGCTTATAATGACATGGCTGACGCAAAATCGCTTTTAGAATCTATTGCAAGAAGTTTTGGTTATATCTACGGTAGAGAAAAAAAAATTAGGATTAATACTATCTCACAATCTCCAACAAAAACAACTGCCGGAGGAGGAGTAAAAGGGATTAATGCACTGATGGATTTTACAGAAAGAATGTCACCACTTGGAAATGCTACTTCCGAAGAATGTGCAAATTATTGCGTTACTTTATTTTCTGATTTAACAAGAAAAGTTACTATGCAAAATCTTTTTCACGATGGCGGTTTTTCAAATATGGGTATGAGTTACAATGCAATGAAACAGTATAATAAAAGTTTAAATTGTGATTAATATTTTTTAATATTTTTTTATTTTGTAATTTAAAATCTTTAATTACAGAAATTTTTTTTTTTTAAATTATTAAAAAAAATTTTTACAGGAATTCATCATTTTTTTTAATTTTGAAATTTTATTATATAAAATAACGTTTTATTTTATATTTTGCAATATTTATAAACTCTAAATTTTATCATAATATGAACAAATTAACAAGTAATCTGGAAAAATTACACGAAATAGAAGAAAAAGAAAATATTTCAAAAATACAAAAGCTAGATATTTATCTGAAACAAATTATTTCTGACGAAGAAAATATTAAAATAAATAAAGTTTATGTAGAACTTCTTGGTAAAGAATCAGAAAAAGATATAGATAATATAGGTGTTGAAATTATGGACGAAATATCTATAATTAATAATTTAAAATTACAAGGAAATCAAGATTCTTTTAACACTATGGATATTTCTAAGGAAAATAGAATTGATTCTATTTTGAAAATAGAAGAAGATACAAATCAATTTATTTTGATAGGAGAATCTGGATCAGGAAAATCAACTACTTTACATAAAATTCTTTACAATAATGCAAAGGCGTTTTTCGAGAGAAAAGAAAATATTAAAATTCCTGTTCTAATAGATGCAAACCAATACAATAAAGGACGAACTTTTATTTCTTTAATAAGGGAAAAATTAGAAATAGAAAATTTAAGTGAATTATTCGAGCAAGGAGATTTGCAAATTATAATAGATGGTTTAAATGAAGTTTCTGAAGATTTTGAAGATAAAGCAAAAAAGGAAATTAAACAAATTTTAAAAGTTTATCCGGAAAATTCATTAATTATTTCTACACGAAAACATGGTTTTTATAATTCTTTTAATTTGCCAGTTTTTGAACTAAAAGAATTGCAAGATAAACAAATAAAAGATTATATCCTTAAATATAGTAAAGAAAATTTTTTAGAACTTTGGAAAGATATTAATGAAAATGAACATCTTTATGCTTTGTCTCAAAACCCATTAACTTTAAAAATCATTTTAATTGTTTCTAATAAAGGTGAAAAAATTTCCAACAGAGCAAATTTATATTATTCTTTTTTTAAAACACTTTTTGAATTAGAAAATCAAAAAAACGAATCTATTGAAAAAGATATTAAAATTAAAATACTTTGTTTTCTTGCTTATTCGATGAGGGAAAAAGGAGAGGTTAGAGTTGCAATTGGAGAAGCACTTTCAATAATTCAAAAGATCCAAAGAAAATTATTTTTTTTTTATTATGATTCTATTGACATTTTAAAAGAATTAGAAAGAAATAGTATAATAAAAATGTCCAGACAAGAAAGTATAACTTTCACCCACGAATCTTATCTGGAATTTTTTACTGCTCTGGAATTAAAAGAATATTTTTATAAGAATAAAAAAATAAAAATAGAAGACCTATCAAATAGCTATTGGAAAGAACCGATTTCTATGTGCAGCGATTTGTTTGTTGATGAAGAAAATGCTTTTGATTTTTTTGAATACTTATTTAAAGAAAATTCAAAAAAAGAAATATTAGAAGATGAATATGATTTCGATTTAAAAGAAAGAAAGAAAAAAAATAAACCAAAAAAAATTTCCAGTTTTTCTTTTGATGATTTTAATGAAAATATAAATATAGCATCTCTGGTTGCTTTGAATTTAAAAGAACGATATCCAAAAATTTATCATACAGCGGAAATTTATTTATCCAACTATATGAATATTTATTTAAATAAATTTTATAAAAATGGATTTATAAATTATGAAAAATATTTTTTAATTTTATTTGATGCTATTTCAACACTTTCTAGCCCAAAATTATTTTATAAAATTTTAATAGATTTTGATTGGGTTTATTTGTGGTTATACACAGAAGAGTTAGAAACAATGAAAATAAATTCTGATAAGTCAAAAGAAGAAAAGGCTTTTTTTAATCATATCGCTTTTGCAATTTCTCGTTCTTTAAAAGATTTTACTTTATTTTATTTCATTCTTGATAAAGCAAGAATTTATCATTCTTTCTCTCGTTCGATAATTATTAATTTGAATAATTTAAGACGTATTTTAACGTATCATATTCCTCTTAACAAATTAATTTACACTTATAAAATATTAAAAGACGAAAAATTATTAATAGAAATTGGAAAATATGATATGACATTTTTCAGAGAAAATTTAAATTTTGATACTTATGATATGGGTAATTATTTAGATTTTATTAGAAAATATCACTCGAAAAATGAAAATGGTTTAAATGAATTATTTTTTAGATTAAAAAGCCTAAAAATTGGAAGTGATTTGTGGTACAATACTTTGTACCATTTATTTGATTTAAAATTTGACGAAAAAATTTTATTAGAATATATAGAAAAACATATAGAAGATTTAAGTTCAAATAAAAATTATAAAAAATTAATTAGTTACATACAATGTATTCGTTTTGAAAATTTACATGAAAAAATTAAAAATTTATTTATTACTCCGGAGAAAAAAAATTTTTTTTCAAAATATTCTGACATTAGTATTTCCAACTCAAATAACATAAAATTAAAATTAGATATAGATTATAAAAACTTATTGAATTTAAAAAAAAGCAGCTCTAATTATTTCATTAAGGTTGTTATAAATGAAAAATATAGTGCTTTTGTAAAAGGTGTAACAAGTTTTAATGAAAATTCGGAAAATAAATTTTTATCTATAAGTTTGTTAGATGAAAGAAATTTGGAAAACATTACTGAAAACGGAATAGTAGAAGAAGTATCAGGTCCGGATAGTTTAATTTTAACAGAACCATTAAAGTTTCATCCGGATTTGATTAGAAATAACCATAAAATTTTGCAGATTTTAGATTATTCTTTGAAAGAAAATAAAAAAACCACCATAAATTTTATTCAAGAATTAGGAATAACTTATTTATTCCACAATAAAATTGAATCTATAAAATATGGAATAGTTATAGATATTTAAGAGCAAATCGTAACTATAGAAAAAAATGCTAAATTAGGAATTATAGAGCAAGATAATTATGACGAAAAAATTGGTTTTGAAACAAGTACAATTAACCAAATTAATGCAAATAAAAGAGAAGGTTTTATTTATAATAAAGAAAAATACCAAGAATTTTCTAAGGATTTCTTTTTCTCTTTTGATTCTTGTGATTTTTCACCTTATCTTGGAGACCTTGTAAAATTCATTCCAGCAAAAAATAATTCTAAGCACTATGTAAATCTTCCAATGGCTTTGAAAATTCATAAAGAAGGTAGCATAACGCGAAAATGCAAAATAATAAAAGTTTTTGAAAATTTCACAAAAACAAATATTAAGGGCATTGCGATAGATTTAGAAAGCAAAGAATATTTGAGATTTAAAATCGAAGCGAAACACATGAGTAAAATTAAAAATTGCGAAGAATTAGAAGAAGAGCAAATTTTTGAATATATTTTGGTTGTTTCTGCAAAGGAAGAAAATAAAAAGAATATCCTACTTTTAAAATTATTAATTTAAAATAATATTTTAATTTAAAATTATTAATTCAATAAAAAAATCATGAAAAAAAAACCATTATTTTTAATTTCTAATGATGATAGCATAAATTCTAAGGGTTTAGAAATTTTAATAAATATAGTAAAACCATTTGGTGATATTGTTGTTGTTGCTCCAATTGAGGCACATTCTGGAATGTCGCATGCAATTACTATGCGTTTTCCTTTAACTTTTGAGAAAATAAAAGAAGAAAAACATTTACAAATTTATAAATGTTCTGGCTATCCTGTGGACTGTGTAAAAATTGCTTTAAATGAAATTTTAGAAAAAAAACCAGATTATATTTTATCTGGAATTAATCACGGTTCTAATTCTTCTGTTGCGGTTATTTATTCTGGAACTATGGCTATTGCTATAGAAGGAACTTTACATTCCATTCCGTCTGTTGGTTTTTCTATAGAAAATTTTAATTTAGATGCTGATTTTTCAAATGTTGAAAAATATATTTCTGTAATTTTAAAGAATTTAATAAAAAACGGTATTCCAAAAGGAGTTTGTTTGAATGTAAATATTCCGAAAGATGTAAAAAAAGTTAAAGGAATAAAAATTTGTAAAGAAGCAAAAGGAAAATGGCAAGAAATTTTCGTAAAAAGAAAACACCCTTACGGAAAAGATTATTTCTGGCTGACAGGAGAATTTGTAGATTTAGAAAATGATAAAGAAAAATCTGATGTTTTTGCTTTGCAAAATAATTATATTGCAATCACTCCGATAAAAATAGATTGGACTGATTATAAGACAATTAAAGAATTGGAAGAATGGGATTTATAAAAAACAAAGAGAAATTTGATAAATTTTTTATTGGGCTTTTTGCGGGAATTTTTATACCTTTTATTTCTTTAATTATTTTTTGGAGATTTAATATTGAAATGTTTCCAAGTGTTTTATCTTTTTATGAAAAAATACAAATTGAAGGTATTTATATAAAATTAATTAGTCTTTTAACAATTACAAATTTGTTGGCATTCTATTTATTTTTAGAAATGAAATTGTATAATTCTGTAAAAGGAGTAATAGCAGCAACTTTCTTTTTTGCTTTTATAGTTGTTATATTGAAGTTTTTTTGAAATTTTTTATAATGAAAAATTTTTTCCCAAAAATCGTCCAAAATTTTACGATTTTTTATTTTAAAATTAAAAAAAAAAAAATTTTTTTCAAAATCGTCCAAAATTTTACGATTTTTTATTTTGAAATTTAAAAAAAAATTTTTTCAAAATCGTCCAAAATTTTACGATTTTTTATTTTTATTTTGAAATTTAAAAAAAAAATTTTTTCAAAATCGTCCAAAATTTTACGATTTTTTATTTTGAAATTTAAAAAAAAATTTTTTTCAAAATCGTCCAAAATTTTACGATTTTTTATTTTGAAATTTAAAAAAAAATTTTTTCAAAATCGTCCAAAATTTTACGATTTTTTATTTTTTCAAAATCGTCCAAAATTTTACGATTTTTTATTTTGAAATTTAAAAAAAAATTTTTTCAAAAACGTCCAAAATTTTACGATTTTTTATTTTGAAATTAAAAAAAAAATTTGGCTCTTAGAACCTTTTTGTGAAATATAAAATTTTTTTTATTAAAAATAAGGTATTATGATTCATCGTCCACGATGATTTCGTAACTTCCATGATTCTGTTTTTTTAAA
>NBLL01000088.1 GCA_002084355.1 Bacteroidetes bacterium 4572_128
TGGGGAAATTTTTAATGAAACAATAAAATCTGTTTCTGATATTAATGAAGGAATATTAATAATCAAAGATATAGCTTCTCAAATTAATTTATTGTCATTAAATGCTTCTATAGAAGCAGCAAGAGTTGGTAGTTATGGAAGAAGTTTTGGTGTTGTTGCTGACGAAATTAGAAAACTTGCCGAAAAAACTAATAAAGCATCTGCAAAAATAGAAAAATTGTCAAATTTAGGACAAAAAAACTCTGAAATTACAAATGAAAATTTGAAAAATTTAATTCCTGAAATAATAAAAAGTGCCAAATTAGTAAATAATATCACATTTGCGAGTAAAGAACAATCAAATGGAGCAGAAGCAATAAATAATTCAGTACAACAATTAACAGAAATTACAAATGAAAATTCTGCTTCAGCAGAAGAAATGTCAGCGTCGGCGGAAGATTTATCTATGCAAGTTGAAAACTTAAAATTAACTGTTTCTGATTTTAAAATCGGAAAAGAAAATGTTTATGAAAAAGAAAGAAAGAAAAAAATTGAAATTCAAGAAAAAACAAATTATGAAGAAGGAGAAAATGAATATGGTTTTAAAATAAAATTAAATAAAGAAAAATTAGATGACGAATATGAAAAATTTTAAAAAATTATTTTCAAAATTCGTGAAAATTTTAATATTTTTAATTTTAAAATAAAAAAAAATTTTTTTCAAAAAACGTGAAAATTTTAATGTTTTTTAATTTCAAAAAAAATTTTTTTCAAAAAACGTAAAAATTTTAATGTTTTTTAATTTGAAAATAAAAAAAAATTTTTTTCAAAAAAACGTAAAAATTTTAATGCTTTTTAATTTCAAAATAAAAAAAAATTTTTTTCAAAAAACGTAAAAATTTTAATGTTTTTTAATTTGAAAATAAAAAAAATTTTTTTCAAAAAAACGTAAAAATTTTAATGCTTTTTAATTTCAAAATAAAAAAAAATTTTTTTCAAAAAACGTCCAAAATTTCATAATTTTTTAAAAAAAACTTTTTCAAAATTCGTGAAAATTTCAATTTTTTTTCAAAATTTGTCCAAAATTTCAATTTAATTTAAAATTAAAAAAAAATTCAATTATTATTTACAATATAAAAATTTAACCGCTTGTAGATTCTTATAAATTTGTTCTAAATCTTTAATTTTTAAAGAATCAAAAGAATAAGAAACGAAATATTCATAATTTCCATTTTCTAGCTTTTCCAAAATAACAAATTTCCAATATTGTCCTATTACAAAACTAGCAATTATTTTATTTGTTTTATTCAAAACAATAGCACATAACATTTCAGCAAGCAATGAATACTCTGGATTTTCTTTGGGAGTTATAGATTTTTTATATTCTTGCATAAAAAAATATGGTTTTTCTGGAAAAGAAATTCCACCAGCAACAATAAAGTCTGGTTTTCCTTTTAATAAAAAACCATTTAATTTACAAGAAATTTCAGAGCCATACCAATCTAAAATATTATCAAAATTAAAATTAATTTTATTTAAAATTGGTCCAATAAACCTAATAGATAATTTTTGTTCATTATAAAATGGTAAATACAGTTCATTTAATTCAATATGTTTTTTAATAAAATTTTCTTCTTCTTTTGAAATTTTATAATTGAAAGAAAACCACTCATTAAATTTTGAATAATTTATTAATTTCTTTATATTTACAATTTTCATTAAGCTTTCAATACTTGCATTTCTAAAAGTGATTATTTTTTCCATAATATTTTTTATTATTTACAATATAAAAATTTAACCGCTTGTAAATTCTTATAAATTTGTTCTAAATCTTTGATTTTTAAAGAATCAAAAGAATAAGAAACGAAATATTCGAAACTATCATTTTCTAATTTTTCTAAAATAATAAATTGCCAAAATTTACCGATTACAAAACCTCCTATAATTTTTTTAGAATTATTCATGTGAATTGCTGTAACCATAGATGCTAGAACTTGATATTCTGGATTTCCTGATGAGTTTACAAATTTTTTATGCTCTTGCAAAAAGAAAAATGGTTTTTCTGGCTCATCTATTCCATTTGCGACTATAAAATATGGTTTTCCTTTTAAAATAAAATCATTAATTTTGCAAGATATTTCGTTTTCATACCAATCGAAAACATCTCCAAAATAAAAATCTACTTTATTTAAAATTTGGGCGATAAATCGCATAGATAATTTTTGTTCATTGTAGGACGATAAATATAATTCATTAGCGGAAATAAGTTTTTTCAAAAAATTAATTTCTTCTTCTGTCATTTCGTAATTATACGAAAACCATGATTCAAATTTTTCATAATTAATTAATTTTTCTATGTCAATAACTTTTTTTAAATCCATTAATTTAGCATTTCTAAAAAAAATTATTTTTTCCATAATATTTTTTATTTGCAATATAAAGTTTAAATTTAAAAAAAAATGTTTTTTTTTGAAAAAAAATTTTATGCAAAAAAATATAGAAATTATGTCTCCTGTTGGTTCTTATGAATCTTTGATGGGAGCAATTCAAGCTGGAGCAAATTCTGTTTATTTTGGAATAGAAAAATTAAATATGAGAGCGAAATCGTCAATTAATTTTAAATTGGAAGATATAGAAAAAATTGTGAAAATTTGCAAAAAATTTAAAGTAAAAACTTACTTGACTTTGAATGTTGTAATTTATGATAAAGAATTAGAAGATATGAAAATTATTGTCAATTCTGCAAAAAAAAACGGAATTGACGCAATAATTGCCTCAGATATGGCTGTAATAAATTATTCTATTTCTCAAAATATGCCAGTTCATATTTCCACGCAAGTGAATATTACAAATATAGAATCTGTAAAATTTTATTCTAAATTCTCTGACGTAATGGTTATGGCAAGAGAATTAAATTTAGAGCAAATAAAAAATATCACAGACGAAATTAAAAAACAAAAAATCAAAGGAATATCTGGAAAAAATGTTAAAATAGAAATTTTTATACACGGAGCTTTATGCATGGCAGTTTCGGGAAAATGTTATTTAAGTCTTCATGAAAATAATTTTTCCGCAAACAGAGGGAATTGTTTACAAACTTGTAGGAAATCTTACATAGTAACAGAAAAAGAAACAAATTATCAATTAGAAATTGACAATGAATATATTATGTCACCGAAAGATCTTTGCACCATAGATTTTTTAGATAAAATTTTAGATACTGGTGTTTCAGTTTTAAAAATAGAAGGAAGAGCAAGGTCGCCAGAATATGTGAAATTTGTTACAAAATCTTATGTTGAAGCTATAAATTTAATTAAAAATGGAAATTTTAATGAAGAAAAATTTAAAATTTTAAAAGAAAATTTAAAAAAAGTTTTTAATAGAGGTTTTTGGGGAGGATATTATATGGGGAAAAAAATCGGCGAATGGAGTGATACTTACGGTTCAAAAGCAAAAACAAAAAAGTTTTATATAGGAAAAGGAAAAAATTATTTCAAAAAAATAAAAGTTGCTGAGTTTCTATTACAAGCTGGAGATTTAAAAGTTGGTGATGAAATTTTAATTACTGGACCAACTACTGGAGTTATTAACACAAAAGTAAAAGAAATAAGAGTAAATTTAGAAAAAACAAAAATAGCAAAAAAAGGAGAAATTTGTTCAATAGCTATAGAAAAAACCGTCAGAGCATCTGATAAATTATACATTATTAAATAATGAATAATGTGAATGAGAAATTTGAATTTGAAATTAATGATTTTTATTTTTTATAATAAAAATGTATGATTTTTGAAAAATATTAAAATAAATACGATTTTTGAAAAAAATTTTTTTATGAACGATTTACAAAAAATTTATGAGTCTCAGAATTCTATAATTTACAAAGGTAAATATTTAGAATTTGATGAGCAAGTTTTAATAAAAACCTTAAATTCTAAATTTATAAATGATAAAAAAATTGATTGTTTTGATAATGAATTTAAAATAACAAAAAAACTTGAAATTCATGGTGTAAGAAAAGCTTTAAAAAACATAAAAGAAAACGGAAAAAATATTTTAATCCTTGAATATTTTAACGGTATAACTTTAAAAAATTTTTTTTCAAAAAAGAAAATAAATTTTTCAAAATATTTAAAAATTGTTTCTAAAATTTCACAAATAATTGGTGAAATTCATAATAAAAATATTATTCATAAAGATATAAATTCTAATAATATTTTATTAAATAAAAATTATGAAATTTGTATTATTGATTTTGGTATTTCTACAAAATACAAATTAAAAAATCAATACATATCAAATCCAGAAAATCTCGAAGGAACAATTTCTTATATTTCTCCAGAGCAAACTGGACGTATGAATAGAACTGTTGATTATCGTTCGGATTTATATTCTTTTGGAGTGGTTTTATACGAAATGTTCACTGGAAAACTACCTTTTGATGAAAAAGACAATATAGAAGTTTTACATTCTCATATTGCAGAAAAGCCTATTTCTCCGGAAAAAATTAATAATGAAATTCCTAAAATTTTATCAAAAATAATTTTAAAACTATTGTCTAAAAACGCCGAAGACCGTTATCAATCAGCTTTCGGTTTAAAACACGACATAGACAAAATTAGAAATGAGAATTTTTTAATTAATAATGAAGAATTAGAAATAAAAGATAAAAAATTTGATTTTAAATTGGGCGAAAAAGATTTTTCCGGAAAACTTTTAATTCCAGAGAAATTATACGGTCGCGAAGAAGAAATTAAAAAATTATTTGAAATTTATGAAAATATTATTAAAGGAAAAAAAGAATTATTATTAATTTATGGTTTATCAGGAGTTGGAAAATCAGCAATAATTCATGAAATTCATAAAACTTTGACCATAAAAAATGGATTTTATATAGAAGGGAAATTTGAACAGTTTCAAAAAAACATACCATATTTTGCTATAATTCAAGCATTTACAGATTTTGCAAATATTATTTTAAAAGAAAATGATGAAAAATTAAATTACTGGAAAAATTTAATTCAAAATTCTGTTGGCAATCTTGGAGCAGTTTTGACAAATTTAATTCCAGAATTAGAACTAATAATTGGAAAACAAAAAGAATTACCAAAATTAGATGAAAAAGAAAATCAAAACCGTTTTAATTATGTTTGGTCGAATTTTATAAAAGCAATTTCAAATAAAATAAACGACGATGAAATTAAATATTTATTTCCAATAATTTCTTACCGTGATAATGAAATCAATATCAATGACTTAAAAGAATTTACAAAATTAAAAAACATAAATATTTCAAATATAAAATTAGAAAATTTAAAACAAAAAGATATAGACAATTTAATCAATGATACATTATTAAATAATAAAACTTTTAAAAAGCTTTCATCTATGGTTTATTCGAAAACCTTAGGAAATCCATTTTTCACTGTTCAATTTATAAAAAGTCTTTATGAAGAAGAACTTTTGAAATTTGATTTTAATGAAAATACTTGGAAATATGATTTTGACGAAATTGAAAAGCAAAATATCACTGATAATGTTGTGGAACTTATGTCAAAAAAAATTCAAAAATTGCCAAAAAATACTCAGGATATTTTAAAAATTGCATCTTGCATAGGTAGTCGTTTTGACATTAAAATTTTATCAATAATTTATAAAAAAAATATAGAAGATTCTAAAAAAGATTTAGAAGTAGCTATTTTAGAAAATTTTATTTTTCAAATAAATAAAGAAAATTTTAAATTTGTACATGATAAAATTCAACAGGCTTTTCATTCTACTATTCCAGATGCAGAAAGAAATAATTTTCATTTTCAAATTGGAAAATTATTATTGAAATTTCTAAATGAAGAAAATTTGCAAAAGAAAATTTTTGACCTTGTAAATCAATTAAATTATGGAAAGCATTTAATTAAAAATAAAAAAGAAAAAAAACAATTTTCTGAATTAAATTTTAAATGTGGATTAAAAGCAAAACATTCTTCTGCATATTTACCTGCTTATAATTATTTGAAAATTGCCGAGAGTTTCTTAGAAAAAAACTCTTGGAAAAAAAATTATGATTTTACATTAAAAATTTACGACGAATTAACAGAAATATCATATTTAATTGCATATTTAAAAAAAACTGAAGAATATACAAAAATTATAAATAAAAATGCAAGAAACACATTAGATAAAATTAATTCTTATTATTCTTTGATAAATTCTTATAGGTCTCAATCTTTGTTTGCAAAAACTATAAAAACAGGCTTAGAAATACTATCTGAATTTGGTGTAAATTTTCCGAAAAAACCATCTAAATTAAATGTAATTTTTAATCTTATCAAAGTATCCATTAAAATAAAAACTTTAGGATATAAGAAATTTGTAGAACTACCAATAATTAAAAATAAAAAAATAGAAGCACAAATGAGAATAATATATTCCATAGGAAGTTCAGCTTTTATTTCCAGAAAAGATTTAGTTCCATTATTAATTTTAAAAGGTATTTCTATGGCATTAAATTATGGACATAGTTATAGCTCTCCTTATTTTATTTCCGCACACGGAATTATACTCGGAACATTAAATAGAAATACAAGAAAAATATAATTTTAGAAATATAAAATGCAGAACTAATTTTGTTAATTCAAGTTTTATTGAAATATGGAAAGAAAAATTTCACATTGTAAAAAACACCTTTTTTGAAATTTATAAAATAGGATTAGAAGTTGGTGATTTTGAATTTGCTGGTTCAAGTATTGCTGCTTTTTTTAATTTATCTATATTTTCTAATAATAGGTTATCGCAAATAAAAAAAAAGACATTAGAAAATTTAAACCAAATAAAAAAATTACATTACACAAGCACATTGCAAAGAACTTTAATAGGATTACAAATTTCTTATGATTTATCAAATAAAAATTTAGAAATAACAAAATTATATTTCGACGAGAAAAAAGCAATTCCTTCACTCTTAAAAGAAAGAGATTTTGTTTCATTAGGTATATTTTATACGATGAAAATTTTTTATATTTACGTTTTTAATGATAAAAATAAGATGGAAAATGCCATTAATAAATTATTAGAATATCAAAATGGAATTAAGGGATATTATTTTTATGCATTAGCAAATTTTTATATTTCATTATGTTCAATAGAAATCTATAAAAATAAAGGCAAAAAAGAGAAAAAAAATATTTTAAAAATGATAGATAAAAATCAAAAACAAATGAAAATTTGGGCTAAATATTGTCCGGAAAATTTCCAACATAAATATGATTTTGTGGAAGCAGAAAAATTTAGGATTATTGAAAAAAAAGATTTTGTAAAAAATTATTACGATAAAGCAATTAAAAATGCAAATAAAAATCAAATGTTAAGCGAAGAAGCAATTTTTTGGGAAAAAGCAGGAACTTTTTATTTGGAAGAAAAAAATACAATTTTAGCGAAAACATATTTTCAAAATGCTTATAAAGTTTATAAAAAATGGGGTGCTTTTGCTAAATTAAAACAATTAGAAAAAAAATATCAAAATTTTATTTTTGAAAAACAAGATATTGAAACAATTTCTTCAACGAACAAATATGCTTCTAATTCTACTATGATCGGAACAAGTGCATCTTTATTTGATATGGAAAGTATAGTAAAAGCAAATCAGTCGCTTTCTGGCGAAGTGAAATTAGAAAAATTATTAAAATCTATTTTAATGATAATTATGGAAAATGCGGGAGCAGATTATGCTGTAATTGTTAAAAATAATGACGAGAATTTTACCATAGAAGCAAAAGGAAAATATGGTTTTGAAAACATAAAAGTTTTACAATCTGAGAATTTGGAAAATTCAAAATCTGTAATTATGTAAAAAATAATGCTGTAAAATCTGTTTTTTGTTATCCGGTAATTCATAAGAATAAAATGCTTTCTATTTTATATCTTGAAAATAGTTTGATTACTAATGTTTTTAGCAGTTTCTATAGAAAATGCTCTACTTTATGAAAACTTAGAAAACAAAGTAAATCAAAGAACAAAAGAGTTAAAAAAAGCAAAAGAAAAAATTGAAATAAGTTATAAACATACAAGTGATAGCATTAATTATGCAAAAAAAATTCAAAAAGCAATTTTTCCAGATTTACAATTATTTGAAGAGAATTTTATAGAGCATTTTATAATTTTTAAACCCTTAGATGTTGTTAGTGGAGATTTTTATTGGGCAAAAAAAGTTAATAAATATTTAATTTTTTGTGCTGCTGATTGCACTGGACATGGAGTTCCCGGAGCTTTTGTAAGTATGCTTGGAATTTCTTTTTTGAACGAAATTGTTACGAGAGAAAATATGAAAAAAGCAAGTCAAATTTTAGATGTTTTACGTGAAGAAATAAAAAAATCTTTAAAACAAACTATGAATAGTCAAAATAAGGACGGTATGGATATAGCGATGTGTGTATTAAATACAGAAAATAAAAACTTGCAATTTTCCGGAGCTAATAATCCATTATATTTATTTAGAGATGATGAATTAATTGAATTTAAAGCGAATAAACAGCCAATAGGAGTTTATCCTAAGGAAAAAAAGTTTAAAAATTATGAAATACAATTAAAAAAAGGTGATAAATTATATATCTTTTCTGACGGTTATGTTGACCAGTTTGGAGGTGAAAAAGACAAAAAATTTATGAAAAAAAGGTTTAAAAACCTTCTTTTGAAAATTCAAAAGGAAAATATGAATAAACAAAAATATATATTAGAAAGCAAATTTAAAGATTGGAAAGGTAATTTAAATCAAATCGACGATGTTCTTGTTATGGGTGTAAAAATTTGAAAAAAATCATAAAAAATTGCCGTTTTTTTTGAAAAAAAATTCTTGCTATGAAAGTGTTTTAACCGCCATTTATAAATTTATGATGAATAATTGTGTGAAAACAAGCACTGCGCATGAATTATAAGCAATATTTATTTTTTCTCAAGATTATCAGATATTTGAAAAAAAATAAAATAAAATCCTTGTTTATATTTGGTTTATATAATATTTTGTCGTTTATTTACAGTGTAAAATTTTAATGTTAATTTATTTAAAATAATAATATGTTGAGAAATTCAATAGTAATTTTAGTTTTAGCCTTAATGGTTTCTTTTGTTGTTGCTTGTCAAGAAGATGAAGTAACTTTAATAAAAGAAAAAACTACTACACAAAAAAAGCATAAAAATTTAGAACTGACAGAAGCTCAGCTTGCTGAACATGCAGAGATAAATATTAAGGATTTAAAAAGTGCTCTTTTGGAAATGCAAGATGATGAAGTGATAGGGGTTTATTTAGATCAAGAATATAGAATGCAAACAATAACTGGGACAGATGAAGAACTTAAAGAAGCTTTTGCTAAGTTATTTCCTAATTCGGGTTATTGTTATACAAATGTTATTTGTAACAACGGTAATATATTTTCACTTGTTCATTGTGTACTAAGTTATCTGTATGATAATCCGTCTGCAAAACTTATACTTAGAAAAGATGTGTACAGATATATTGCCAAAATATAGAAGATTAAAAATATATTCATTTTAAAATTTTTATTTTTATAATTATTGTTCTGCGCTTGTGTGATCTTTTCACCGCACAATCATACATAATAAATTTATAAAAAATATTAAAATTTTGGACGTTTTTAAAAAAACTTTTTTTTAATAAAATATTAAAATTTTGGCGATTTTTGAAAAAAAATTTTTTTTAATAAAATATTAAAATTTTGGCGATTTTTGAAAAAAATTTTTTTAATAAAATAGTATCCGCTCAATTTAGTATGGTAAAAAGTTTTTTTTCTTTTTTTCCTGCGCTTGTGCGGTGTTTTCACCGCACTTATTCATCATAAGTTTATGATATTGCCTGCGCCTGTGCGGTGTTTTCACCGTACCTATAAGCATCTTTCGGAAATTTTTTTTTGTTTAATAAAACAACATTTGAGTTTTTTTTCAAACCTCAAATGTTGTTTTCGTTTTAAAAATATTCCTGCGCTTGTGCGGTGTTTTCACCGCACTTATTCATCATAAGTTTATGATATTTTTTAATAAAATATTAAAATTTTGGCGGTTTTTGAAAAAATTTTTTTTTTAATAAAATATTAAAATTTTGGCGATTTTTGAAAAAAATTTATTTTTTATAAAATATTAAAATTTTAGCGGTTTTTGGAAAAAATTTTTTTAAATAAAATATTGAAATTTTGACGATTTTTGGAGAAAAATTTTTTTTTAATAAAATATTAAAATTTTAGCGGTTTTTGGAAAAAATTTTTTTAAAAAAGATGATAATCTATCTTTTAGATTATAAATTAACTTATAAAAAAAGTCACATTTAAATAATGTGACTTTTTATACGAAAAAAAATATTTTAATTTTAATTTTC
>NBLL01000089.1 GCA_002084355.1 Bacteroidetes bacterium 4572_128
ATCTTTCTTTTTATTTGTGTTATTTGTTTGATTTTCGGGAAATTCTATCATTGCAATATTATCTCTTACTATCGCATTCATGTCAAAATCATGAGTTTCTTGCGGAGGTAACCAACCTGCAAGAGATTTTAAAGGAGCGCCAAACATTCCCGGAATTAAATAAACAACAAAAGAAAAAGTTACAATTGCCAAACTCAAACGAGGAACACTAAGAAATGGCATATCACTGTCGTGAGAAAATTTTAATTTTCCTAATAAATAAATTCCCATCAAAGTGAAAATTACTATCCATAAAGCAAGATAAATTTCTCTATCTAAAATTCCCCAATGGTAAGTTTGGTCGGCAACGCTTAAAAATTTTAAACCAAGAGCTAATTCAATAAATCCAAGAACAACTTTTACAGAGTTTAACCATCCGCCAGATTTTGGCAAACTTTCTAGTGTACTTGGGAAAATTGCAAATAATGTAAAAGGCAAAGCAAAAGCAAAAGAAAAACCTAACATTCCAACAATTGGCATTAAAACTTCTCCTTGTGCAGAAAGTGCTAAAATACTTCCAACGATTGGAGCAGTGCAAGAAAAAGAAACCAAAACTAAAGTAAAAGCCATAAAAAATGAACCTAAAATTCCGCCTTTATCAACTTGCGAATCACTTTTATTGATCATAGAACTTGGCAAAGTTAATTCGAACATTCCTAAAAAAGATGCCGCAAAAAACATAAAAATTAAGAAAAAGAAAATATTTGGCAACCAATGTGTACTTAGCCAATTAGTAAAATCTTCTCCCAAAGTTACTGCAACAACAGTCCCTATAAATATGTAAATCAATATAATAGAAATTCCATAAATAATGGCATTGAAAATGGATTTTTTTCTATTTCCTCCTCCGCTGTGCATAAAATATGTTACAGTCATTGGTATCATAGGATAAATACATGGTGTTAAAAGTGCAATCAAACCACCAGCAAGAGAAATCCAAAAAAAATTCCACAAAGAACTTCCTTCTTTTTTTGGCTTAGATGCTTTTATCTCAAAATCAATGTTTGAAAGAGGCTTTTCCATCAAAAAATTGAACTTTTATCATAAAAATATCGTCCATTTCTTCATGAGGTTTTGGGAATTCTTCTACTTTTCCAATTTTTTTAAAATTGGAATTTTCTTCAAATTCAAAAACCATTTTTACTGGTCCACCTTCGGGAAAAAATTGTCCGTAAAGATGCCAGCCTTTTTTAATTTTTGCTTCGAAAATTAATTCTGATGTTTTTTCGTCTATTTTTGAAATTTTTGTTTTCCACTCAACAGTTTCCAAAACTTGCGAAAACGAGTTAAAAAACAAAGAAACAAAAAATAATATTATTATGTATTTTCTCATTTTTAAATTTTTTTCAAAAATAAAAAAAAAACAAAAATAAAATAATTTTTTTTCAAAAAATGACATTTTTTTTAATTTTAAAAAACATTAAAAATACGCATTTTATTGAAAAAATTTTTTTTTTAAATTTTTAAAAACATAAAAAAATACGCATTTTATTGAAAAAAAAATTTTTTTTTAATTTTTAAAAACATAAAAAAATCGGCATTTTATTGAAAAAAAATTTTTTTTTTAATTTTAAAAATCATTAAAAAATACGCATTTTATTGAAAAAAAATTTTTTTTTAATTTTAAAAATCATTAAAAAATACGCATTTTATTGAAAAAAAAATTTTTTTTTAATTTTAAAAATCATTAAAAAATACGCATTTTATTGAAAAAAAAATTTTTTTTTAATTTTAAAAACATTAAAAAATACGCATTTTATTGAAAAAAAAATTTTTTTTTAATTTTAAAAACATTAAAAAATCCGCATTTTATTGAAAAAAAAATTTTTTTTTAATTTTAAAAAAACATTAAAATTCAGCATTTTTATTAATTTTTAAATTTTCAAAAATCATTAAAAAATCCGCATTTTATTGAAAATATTTTTTTTCCAGTTTTAAAAAACATTAAAAAATTCGCATTTTATTGAAAAATATTTTTTTTTTTTTAATTTTAAAAAACATTAAAAAATTCGCATTTTATTGAAAAATATTTTTCTTATGCGTCATTCGTCCACGATGAATTATAATTTTGAATATGAAAAAAATCATCATGAACAATGACACATAAAAGTTTTTTTAAATTTTTAAGAAAATTATTTTAAATTATAAACTACTGATTTACAAATACTTAAACCCTTAGACTGACGGCTATGGCGTGTACGATGACGCATAAGGTTTTTTTTATTAAGCTTAACGAAAACTGCTCTTGAATACCCTTTTTCAGGGTGTTTCAAAGCAAATGTTAGGTTAGCGTTTTAGTTTGTCTTTAAAGTTTTCATAGCTATTTGTTTTTACAATGTCAATTGAAAATTCATCATCACTTTGTTTTTGTATCATAACGCTGTCAAAACCAAGTAAATTCAATTTTTCTATTGTTGCAAGTTCTTCTTCTTTGAGTTTTAAAACTTTTCGTAAAAGCCAGTTTGATAGAGCTTTATTAGGATTAGTCATTAATGCTTTTGAATTATCTTGACAAATTTTTGCTTGCAAAATTTCTCCCGTTGGAACTTTAAGTTTAAAATACTTATCTCTGGGAGGGAAAAAATCCGGAAAATTATTGTGAATATTTGCTGTAATTTGTAGATAAACTTCACTAATATTTCGTTTTCGTCCTCCTGCATTCCATTGATTTAAAGCACTTTTTTCAAAAACGAATTTCTGTTTATTTTTATGTCCGTAAAGTGGTAGTATCACAAAGTTTTTTCCTGCAATTAATAAATTTTCTGCTTTTGTAAGACTTAGTTTTTCTGAAAATATCCGTAATAATGTTTCATATGGGTCTTCTAAAATTTTGATAGGTAATTTATAAGTATTTTGAGGTGTTAAAAATCGTCTGAAAAGTGTGCTTTTTGAAAAATTATATGAATATTCGTGTATTTCATCGTTGAAATGTAAGCTACTTTTACTTTTTTTTGTTACAGCTATTCTGTCAATATTTATCGTATTATAGTCCGTTTCAAATAATTGTAGCTCGTTTTCTTTTCTTGCAACAATATGATAAATAGCACTGTCAATATTGTAAAGTCTATTTGCTAAATCAATTCTTTCGTTTCTGTATTTACCAAGTTCAATTGCAAGTTCTTTCCCTTTGAAGATAAGTTTTCAGCATCAAAACTGCGACAAAATATATTTTCTGCTGCTCTGTAATATAAAAAAGGCACTTGACTTTCACTGAACAATCTTGATAATTTTGAGATTACAGAAAGTAGTTTAAGATAATTGCCTTTGTTATCAATATCTATTTGTGCAAATGTTTTCATTTTAAGATTTCATATATTTTTTCTCCAATTCGTTGAATTAAAGGAACTGTTACTGAATTTCCTGCTTGCATATATAATTTACTATTTGCTAAATTTGGTAAAATATAATTTTCTGGATAACCTTGAAATCTAAAACATTCTTTTGGCGTTAGTTTTCTAATTCCATAGTTATCAATTATTAATGGAACATTGTGTCCTCCTGTTCCCATATTCGCTGTTAATGTTGGACAAACATTACTTTTATTTTCTCTAACATAAACTCTACGCCACTGATATATAGTATCTTTTGACTTCATTACCTCTTGTAATTTTGGGTAATATTGATGTTCTTTTTTGTAATAATACCTTTCTTCTTGTTTTTCCTTATCAATTAAATCTCTAATGTTTTTAGTTAAATCTATTTTTTTTGGAAATAAAAACTTGTCGTAATTTTTAACTTGTTTTGGGTCAAAGCCAACTATAAAAATTCGTTCTCTATTTTGTGGAACATTGGCGTATTCCATTGAGTTCAGCACCTTATATTTGACCTTATAACCTAATTTGTTTTTCAAAACATCCAGCATTATTTCCAAAGTTCTACCCTTATCGTGTCCTGCAAGATTTTTTACATTTTCAAGGAAAAATGCTTTTGGTCGTTTTGTTTCAATTATTTTTTCTATATCAAAAAATAATGTTCCTCTTGTATCTTCAAATCCCTTTCTGTTCCCCGCAACTGAAAACGCTTGACACGGAAACCCACCACATAATAAATCAAAATTTTCAGGAATATAGCTTTTTATTTTTTCAGATGTTATGTCTCCAAATGGATATTCTCCAAAATTTTTTTCGTAAGTTTGCTTTGCTGATTTTTCCCATTCACTTGTGTAAACACATTTACCTCCAATATTTTGCAATGCAATTCTAAAACCACCAACTCCTGCAAATAAATCTATGAATTGAAATTTTGCTTTTTTAGGTGCAGGAAATGGAATTTCGTGTCCGTTTTGTTCTTGATAGTTAAAAACTTGATATTCTAATGGATTTTCTTTGGCTATATTTTCATTTTCAGATATTCGTTCTGCATATTTCATAGCATATTCTTTGTAATATTTAGCAACTCCATTTTTTCTATGTTGTAAATAATGAGTAAAAACAGCTTTTTCAACTTCATTACTATCAGTTGTTTGTAATTTTACAATTTGTTTACTTATATTTTTAGAAACTGTTTTTTCTTGAACTTGCATTTTGGGGTATTTGAATTAAAAATATTAACATACAAAAATAACTTTTTTCTGTAATTAGTCAAATTTTTTTATTTTTTTTCGAGTAAACGCTAACGGATGACTTTATGCACCTTCTGTTACATAAAGCATTCTAATTATATTTATATTATTTTATGTCATATATCCATACCCAATTAAAAATAATTTTTACAAAATTAAATATTAAATTTAATAAAAAAAATATTTCCAAGTTTTTTTCAAATATTTTTTTATTCCATTTAGAAAGTGTCATTATTGTTGTTATTACTTATTTTCTTTTTTTATTTTATATTCATTCCTATGTCTAAACATTGGAGGTTAAAAAAAAAACCTCCAATGTTAAAAAAAAATTTTCTTTCAAAAATCGTCCAAAATTTCAATATTTTTAATTTCAAAATAAAAAAATTTTTCCAAAAAACGCCAAAATTTAAATATTTTTTTTTAAATATTTTTTTTAAATTTTAAAAATCATTAAAAAATACACATTTTATTAAAAATATTTTTTTTTTTAATTTTCAAAAAACATTAAAAAATACACATTTTATTGAAAAAAAAATTTTTTTTTTAATTTTCAAAAAACATTAAAAAATACGCATTTTATTGAAAAAATTTTTTTTTTAATTTTTAAAAACATAAAAAAATACGCATTTTATTGAAAAAAATTTTTTTTTTTAATTTTAAAAATCATTAAAAAATTCGGAATTTTATAAAAAAAAATTTTTTTTTAATTTTAAAAATCATTAAAAAATTCGGAATTTTATAAAAAAAAATTTTTTTTTAATTTTAAAAAATATTAAAAAATCCGCATTTTATTGAAAAAATATTTTTTTTTAATTTAAAAAAATATTAAAAAATCCGCATTTTATTGAAAAAAAAATTTTTTTTTAATTTTAAAAAACATTAAAAAATTCGCATTTTATTGAAAAAATTTTTTTTTAATTTTAAAAAACATTAAAAAATTCGCATTTTATTGAAAAAAATTTTTCTTATGCGTCATTCGTCCACGATGAATTATAATTTTGAATATGAAAAAAATCATCGTGAACAATGACGCATAAGGACTTCGGTATATTTTGCTTGGTGTTTTATCATTGTTTAATTTTGTTGTATTTTTACATTAATGTTAATTTCATTTTTTCCGCGTTTAGATAATTATCTGCTAATTTTTTATATTCTTCTTCTATTTCATAGCCAACATATTTTCTTTTTGTCTTTAATGCCGCTAAACCAGTTGTTCCACTTCCTATAAATGGGTCTAAAATAATATCTTCTTTAAAACTGTAAAGCTGTATTAATCTGTATGGTAATTCAAATGGAAAAGGTGCAGGGTGTTTAATTTTTTTTGCTGAAACAGTATTCATATTCCAAATAGATTTTGTATATTCCATAAATTCGTCTCGTGAAATAGTATTTTCTTTTTTTTCACGTTTATAATCGCCTTTTGAAAATATTAAAATATATTCATGCACGTCTCTCAATGTTGGATTTGATGCAGATTGCCAACTACCCCAGGCTGTTGAAGAACCCACACTTGACGCTTTATTCCAAATAATTTCACCACGCATATTAAATCCAATATCTATCATTATTTTTGATATATAATCAGATAAAGGAATATATGGCTTTCTCCCAAGATTTGCAAGATTAATACAAGCTCTGCCACCATTAACAAGCACTCTGTATGTTTCTGAAAAAACTTTTGTTAATAATTCTAAATATTCATTTAAAGTTAAATCATCATCGTAATCCTTTGATACATTGTAAGGTGGTGAAGTTATCATCAAATGGATTGAATTATCTGGTAATTCTTTCATACTTTCAGAAGACGACATTATTATTGTGTTTTCAATTTCTGACGGTAATTTTGTTTCAATTTTTGACAATACTGTTTTACCGTTCAAATTTTTGTACATTCTTGAATTATAAAATTTTGTTGCATCATGATTTATTCTGCCAGATGTTCCAAATGAGCTTGTTTTTGTTCCTTTTTTCATGCTTAACTCCTAATTAATTCTAAAAATCGTTCTGCTTTTTTAATATTCGTTTTTTCTTTGTTTGCGATAGTAATTATCTCGCCAAGTTTTGGTTTAGAAATCATTGATGAGAAATAATTTATCTCATTTTCAATAAGTTCTGTCAATAGAATTTCTAATTGAGTATATTTTTCTATTGTTGTGAAAGCTTGTTTTTCTGATAATTTTATAAAATCTTTATCTGATATTTTGGGATTTAATGAAAGGAAATTTTGAATAACACCATATTTTTGAAGAAAATCAACCTTTTTCAAGTATGATTTTGTTATTGGACTGTTACCAAGAATAATTATTGGAATTTTTGTTGAAGAAATGCCTGAAACTCTAATATTAATTGCTTTACCAATAGCTTTTAACATGCTGTCAGAACGTAAAATTGATGGATTGCCTTTGTGTGTATTATAATCTCCAAGACAATTTAGTTCTTTTGTATTGTTAAAATATTGATAATTTGAAGTTATTGACATTTTTACTTCAAATATCATTTTGATATTTTCTGCAGGCTGTTCAATATCATTTGTAGTGCAAAATGCAAGGTCAGCATTTGATTGTTTAGACAATCCTATTTCATTACAAATTACTCCAGTTACAGCATGTAATTTTATTTTTTTTGCTATTGGTTGCAATAAATTAGTGCACCATTTTTCAGTGAATTGTCCTATTAGTGAATTTCTACTTTGTAATGCTTGTCCTTTTGCACTTTGTCCTTTGGGAACGTAAGCAAGGTAATCATTTCCAAACTTATAAAATAATTGTTCGGGTGTTGCAAAACTGTTTAAAGCTTGTTTAAAAAATTGTTTTTCAGTTTTGGTGTTCCAAAGTTCGTTTTTCATTTTTTTCATTTTTGTATTAAAATTGCAAATATAGTCAATTCTTTTGTTATTAGTTTTTTTTAGTTGTGCGTAACGTGAATGTGCTGGTGGCGTTGGCTTGTGTGGTTTGTTTTGCGGTTTTGAGCTAAGCGAAAAATCGCAAAACAAACCACTGATAACCAGCACAATGTTGTGTTCTTTTTTTCATCACTGCGAAAATTGTGCTAATTCAAATAATTGTGCTTTTTCAAATTCTTTTATATTTGAAATTACTCCTGCTGTTATTGTTTCAATTTTCTCTAAACTTTGTTTTGCTTTTCTTCCTTCTTTTTCGCTGTAACCAAGAAATTTATTGATAACTTTTATATTATTAATGTCTTTTATTTTGAGTAAAAAAGAAGTATTGCACATTGTAGAAAAATCAAAACTTGGCTGATTAAATTCTTCTATCCCTTGTGAAAGTAAAATTATAGAAACGCCTTGCGACCTTATTTCTCTCAATATTTTTTCTAAAATCTCTTGCGATTTTTTGTCTTTAAAAATTATATGTGCTTCGTCTATTAGCAAAACATACCTTAACGATATTATTTTTTTATCAAAAATGTTGCTGTAAATTGAACAGGTTTTGGCAAATCTCCTGACAATGAAAAATAATAATTTTTATTAATAAAACTTTCAAGAGGATTTACTTTTGTTTGAAAAATATTTAGTTCTTGAATAGAATTTAATATTCCTGTTAATCTGCTATTTTTTCCGTCTTCTGCAAGCATTACATTATCGTAAATTTCTTTGAATGATGGATACTCTCCATTTTCTTTGGTTTCAAAAACGTCTTTTACTGTTTGTTTTAAAACTTGTTCTTTATTCTCTCCGATATTACCATATTTTGCAATTATATCAACGAATTTATTAATACCAAGTAGTTTGTCTTTTTGATTTATTGTATCAATAAAAGACAAAGGATTTACAGGAAATGAAACTCCATCTTCTGTAATATTTATATATTCTGTTTTTGTTTGTTCAAAAAATGGTCTATAAAAATCACTTTTTTCATCACCTTTTTTTAAGCCCTTAAAATCTAAATACAGAAATTTTACTTGTTCATTTGACTTAATATGAAATTGCTTTAATAATTCAAGTGCAAATTGTGTTTTTCCAGAACCGGATTCTCCTGCAACCGCAATATGACAATTATTGTATTTTTTTGTGTCATTAAGCTCTACAATAATTTTCTCGGTTGAATTTATTTTTACCTTATGCTTCAAGCGTCCACGCTTGACTTTCTAAGTATTACTCTTTAATATAAATATTAAAACATTCATTAACCCTTATGCTTCAAGCGTCCACGCTTGACTTTCTAAGTATTACTCTTTAATATAAATATTAAAACATTCATTAACAGAGTTTTAAGCTCCGAAAGCGTGGACGCTTTCGTCATATATAGTTTACAATAATAAATTATTTTCATTAAAAATAAAACTTTTTTTTCTTATTTTTAATGAAAATTTTAAAAAATAACTTTGGAGATTTCTAAAATCTCCAATGTTTGATATTTTTAAACAACAATATTCACAATTCTTTTCGGCACAACCATTACTTTTCGTGGTGCTTTATTGTTTAACCATTTTGAAGCTCTTTCGTCATTTAAAACTGCTTCTTCTACTTGTTTTTTATCAAAATCAGCAGGAACATCAATTTTAAAACGCATTTTTCCATTGAAAGAAACAGGATAAGAAACGCTATCTTCTTTCAAATATTTTGCTTCAAAGTCTCTACATTTTATATAATGTGTTTTCTATGGAAGACGTTTTGTTAAACGTCTCTACATTTTATAGAATTTTTTTTCTTTAAAAAGTAGTGTTTTTTTAAAAAAATACATAAAAAAAGCTCAAAGGTCGTAAAGAGCTTTGAGCTTTAATTATAATGAAACAAATATATCTTAACGAAAGATGCTTTCAGGTCAAGCGAGACGCTGAACGCATAAAGGTGTAAAATACACTTTGCCAAAAAATAATACTCAAATTTTTGCAAGCAAATATAAATTTTATTTACCTTCTAAAAAAGAGCTGCAAGAAGAATTAAAAAAATTATAATTTTTATTTTTTTCTGTGTTTGCGGTGTTTTCACCGCACATATTATTATTCAATTTCAAAATAAAAAAAATTTTTTTTCAAAAAACGCCCAAAATTTTAATGTTTTTTGATTTAAAATTTAAAAAAAATTTTTTTTCAAAAACATCCAAAAATTTCAATATTTTTTAATTTCAAAATAAAAAAAATTTTTCAAAATTCGTCCAAAATTTTAATATTTTTTAATTTTAAAATAAAAAAATTTTTTTTCAAAAAAACGACCAAAATTTAAACATTTTTCAATTTCAAAATAAAAATTTTTTTTGAAAAAATCGTCCAAAATTTTAATAATTTTTAATTTTAAAATAAAAAAATTTTTTTCAAAATTCATCCAAAATTTTAATGTTTCGACATCAAACATTGGTGTTAAAAAAAAAACCTCCAATGTTAAAATATTAAAAAAAATTTTTTTCATAATTTGCCCAAAATTTTAATATTTAAATTTAATAATGTGATGTAAAAACACAGCAATCGCAGAAAATATACAGTACAAACACAATATATAAAATTAAAAAAAACAATAATAATAAAAAAATCTTATTTTAGCCAATAAAAATATAAAAATGCAAAAGAAAATCAAGTATTATGAAACGGTTTCAGCAGCTAATATTAGTTTATATGCTAATTTATTAGCTAATGTTTTATTTCAATTTAGAGGAGGTCTTCCTAAAATAGAAGATGATTATAAATATTTTACAGATGGTTTCAAAACTCTTACTATCTCTCAGGAGACTGGAGAATTAGATTTTGAAAATAGCTATTTATTACATAATCCCAAATTATTTTCTCAGGAATTACCTAAAAATAAGCAAGAAGCATTAAAAATTTGTAGAAAATTTTTCATTGATAGAACAGAAAAGTTACAAGCAAATGAAAAATTAAGACAGCTAGGCTTACACAAACCGAAATTTTAACAACATATCAAGATAAAATCAAGACTTTACAATCTAATCAAAGCGAATTTTTAAACTCTGTATTAGATCTTTTTGATAGAGTGAAAGAAGTACAAGCTTCTGTTGATAAAGTCTATGAAACTTTTAAGGAAAATCATTTGACAGTTGAGAATTTTTTAGATAAACGTATCAATGAAACTTTGACCAAATTATCTAAAGAACTGTGGTCAAAAGCAGATGGCTATGGAATGACTTACAAAGTTCCTACACTTCTTCAAAACCATGAAGTTTATTTGTTAGATGACAAAACAAAAGATTTATATTCTCCAGAGATAGATTCAAATACTTTTGAGAAAATTTGGATATCTGCTACAAAATATGGAATAAATAAAGTACAAACAGATATTGTAAAACTAGTAATTACAACTGAAATTACAGGTTATACTTTACAGTTTATATATGGAGATTTAGAAGAAGTTATTGATTATAATAAAACGATAGTTGTGCCAACTTACAGTATGAAAATATTAAAAAATGGAACAGAAGTTGAGCAGGATTTCCATATTACAAGGGATGGTTGGTATTCAAGAGGTATCATAGATGAAGGTTTTTTCTTTGATGATGTTCAACTAACTAATAGACATTTTGAACCTCGTGATGGAGATGTCAATCTTTATTCTACTATTCCCTTAGAATATCCGCCAGATTCAGATTTAGAAGCATATACGTTAACTCAATGTGGAAAAAGAGGACTAGAAGCTGAACCGATTACAGAAGAAATGAATACAAGAATAGAAGAAGAGTTTAATGATGCTCGTAAGAACTTGGGAATTGCAAGAGGCATTATGATACATATTGGAGGTTTTTATTATAATGCACATTATCAACAAAATAAGTTAGCAGGTTCCTATGGTTGTTTTGGATTTATTCCTAAACATCAAATTTTTAACACAAAAGAAAAAGCAGAAGAATGTAGAGTTAATGGAAGTTACACAAATTGGGAAGTTTCAAATAAAGATTATAATGAATATATGGCTAAAGTAATTAAATTGAAAGGTAAAGGTGCTTTGGTTAGAGTGGTTATACAAAAAAGAAAAACAGTTGAAAAACTTAGAATCTTAAAAAATCAATAAGATGAAACATATTTTTTTTACATTTTTTTTGATAATTTCTATATCTGTTTCTTGTAAAACAGAAAAAGATGTCAAGATTTTCAAATAAAAATTATTTTTTTTCATCTTGTGATTATTATCTAAATGGTGTAGGATATTTAAGAAATAGATGTGTTATTTATGATAGAATAAGAGATGTTCCTTTATATGAAATAAGGTATCGTTCTCAACAAGGGGCATTAATTAGTACAATTAACTATAAGGTTTATCATTATATGTATGATTATGAAAAAGAAAAAACTACGAAGGTAAAAATAGATAAAGAAAACAATTTACTAATTGATAATAAAGATACAATTAGAGATTTTACTGTTTTTAAAGATAGACAAATTATTGTATGTGAAAGTAAAGATGACTATAATGATTTTATTGTTTATAAATAAACAAATAGATGATATTTTATATAAAATAGAGCTTTATAGTAAAGGAGAAGTTTATGAAGATGTTTGTACAAATAAAGATCGTTTTTTTTCATCTTGTGATTACTATCTTAATGGTGTAGGGTATTTAAGAAGTAGGTGTGTTGTTTATGATAGGATAAGAGATGTACCTTTGTATGATATAGGATATCGCCCTCAACAAAGTGCATTAATTAGTACAATTAATTATGAGGTTTATCATTATATGTATGAATATGAAAAAGAAAAAACTACAAAAGCCAAGATAGACAAAGAAAACAATTTACTAATTGATAACAAAGATACAATTAGGGATTTTACTGTTTTTGAAGATAGGCAAATTATTGTGTGTGAAAGTAAAGAAAATTCTAATCATGTCATTGTTTATAAATATATTGTGCATTAAGTTTGTATAAAAATCAATAATATGAAATATTTATTTTTTAAATTATTCTTAGTTATTAGTGTATTATGCTCATGTAAAAAAGAGAAAAATATACATCATTTACCTGAACAAATAGATGATATTTTGTATAAAATAGAGCTTTATAGTGAAGGACAGGTTTATGACGATGTTTCTTCTAATAAAGATTATTTCTTTTCGTCTTGTGATTATTATTTAAATGGTGTAGGATATTTAAGAAATAGATGTATTATTTATGATAGAATAAGAGATGTACCTTTGTATGAAATTACATACCGTCCACAACAAAGTTCTTTAACTACTACAGTTAACTATCAAGTATATCATTATAATTTCAAATATGAAAAAGAAAAAACTACAAAAGTAAAAATAGATAAAGAAAATAATTTATTAATTGATAATAAAGATACAATTAGAGATTTTACTGTTTTTAAAGATAGACAAATTATTGTATGTGAAAGTAAAGATGACTATAATGATTTTATTGTTTATAAATATTACTTTTGTTTTTCAACATTTATTTACTTGCTCAAAATAATACTACTATTAATTGGACAGATGAACAAGGTAGAAAACAAGATCAATGGATATTTTATTATCCTGATGGTGCTGTAAAAGAAATACATCATTATCAAAATGATAAATTGGACGGTTGGTTTTCTTCGTTTTATGAGAAATTAGCTTCAGGAGGTTATCTACAAAATGAACCATATATAAACCCAAACAATTTACATAGATATACTATCTATAATTGTTTAAAAGAGCAAATATTTTATAAAAATGGATTAAAACATGGAGTCAGAATAAAGTTAAATCCTCGTGGGAAGTTGATGTTACAATGTTATTATGAAAATGATACCTTGGAACGAAAATATTCTGAGTATGAGGAAGGTAACTTAATTTTTTTTTGTTATTATGAAAAAGGAAAAATTCATGGTGAGCAAATATTTGTGGATGATTATAAATATAGTTCAAAAGCATATATGATTATATATTACACATATGGAAGAACTGATAGTTCTATTCTTTTTTATGAAACAGATGAGATTAAAGAGAGAACTATTTATAAAAATAATCAAATTATTTGGGAACATACTTATGATAAAATTGGAAATATCATGTGGGCAGAGTATTACGACAATGATAGAGTTTATAAAATTGAGCAATATCAATTTTTTGAAAATCGTCCAAAATTTTAATATTTTTTAATTTCAAGATTTAAAAAAAAAATTTTCAAAAAATCGTCCAAAATTTTCAATTTTAAAAAAAAATTTTTCTTTCAAAAATCGTCCAAAATTTTAATATTTTTAATTTCAAAATAAAAAAATTTTTCCAAAAAACGCCAAAATTTTAATGTTTTTTTTTTTTAAATATTTTTTTTAAATTTTAAAAATCATTAAAAAATACGCATTTTATTGAAAAAAAATTTTTTTTTTAATTTTAAAAATCATTAAAAAATACGCATTTTATTGAAAAAATTTTTTTTTTTTTTAATTTAAAAAACATTAAAAAATACGCATTTTATTGAAAAAAAATTTTTTTTTAATTTTCAAAAATCATTAAAAAATCCGCATTTTTATTGAAAAAAAATTTTTTTTTTAATTTTCAAAAATCATTAAAAAATCCGCATTTTATTGAAAAATTTTTTTTTTAATTTTAAAATCATTAAAAAATACGCATTTTATTAAAAAAAATTTTTATTGTCATCATCTAAGATGACAATAAAAATTTTGAATATGAAAAAAACATAATGGACGATAAAGATATATGATAATAATTATAATTATTTTTTATCTATCCAATTCTCTATTGTAATCCCCATTAATCTTTCAAAGTGTTTACTATTTCTTGTTACAACAATCATTTCGTTTACAATTGCCGTGCATCCGATTAACATGTCAAATTCGCCAATCAGTCGTCCTATTTTTTTCAATCTTGCTTTTTCAATCGCATAAATTCTAAAACAACTTTTTATTGGGACAATGTTTTGTTTTACAAGTTGATAAAATTTTTCGAATACTTGTAAATTTTGTTCTTTCTTGTTTTCTGCACTATTTTCAAACCAAATAGCAACTCATTATTGTAATTTCAGAAATATAACAATTTTCAAATCCTATTTTATGAATTTTTTTATTCAATTCATGTTCACCCTTTAAAAAATGAATACAGATGTTTGTATCAAGTAAATATTTTTTCATAATTCAATGTCTCTTGGCTGGTCATTTCTTGATATTCATTTTAAAAAGCAAATTAGCATATTTTGAAAGAAAATAGCTTTCCTTACTTAGATGTGTAGCGAGGTTAAAATGTTTTAACATATCATTCCAGAAATCAATAGGAATGATTACGGCTTCTTCACAACCTTTTTCTGTATATATATATTTAATACTCATATTTTTATTTATTAATTTAATAATACATTTACGAAAAAAAAATCTTATTTATTTTCATAATATTTTGTAAAAATAAAAAAAATCATTAAAAAATTAAATTTTAAAATTCTTTATACGAAATAAAAGAGTTTCTAATTTTTTATGCTATAAAAAACTTATCAAATTTTAAAATTTGATTTTTAAATAATTGAAATATAATTTTTTTTTCTTTAAAAAGGCTAATTTTTTTTAAATTTTTAAGAAAATTACTTTAAATTATAAACTGCTGATTTTCAAACACTTAAACCCTTAGAAGACGGCTATGGCGTGGACGCTTGACGCATATGGTAACATTAAATTATGTATAACTTGGTAATTATTTTTTTTCAATTTGCCAGATAGAGTTTGCATAATATTTTTCTTTATCTAACAATGTTTCCTTTATTTTAAATCCACTTATGTTGGCAAGTTCTTCTATTACCTGCATTGTAAATTTTTTAGAATGTCCACAGTTAATTACTTCCCACTGTCTTAATTTTAGAATGAAATCTATTTTCTTAATATAAATATTTTGTTTTATTTTACTTATTATATTAAAATCTACCATTCCACTTATTGGATTATAGCTTGAAAAATATTCAAAATTATCTTTATTTATGTTTAGCTCTAATTTTTTATTTAAAATGTCAATAATATTTGCTTGACATTTTGAGAAAAGATTACTGTTGTAAGCGTTAACAATTATTTTTGGATTTTTGATTAAATCAAAACCGTTAATTATTAAATCATTAATATTTAAGACATTATTCAACTTTTTGAAAAAAGTAATTCTATTTTCATTTTTTAGATTTCCAATATTCCCACCAAAAAAGACAATTATCTTTTGACCCT
Source organism: Bacteroidetes bacterium 4572_128 (assembly GCA_002084355.1). GTDB lineage: Bacteria > Bacteroidota > Bacteroidia > Bacteroidales > 4572-128 > 4572-128. Next base: position 15,704 of record NBLL01000089.1, read on the forward strand.
TATATTTTTTATTTATTAAAGATAATGCCTTAAAATAGTCATCGTTTATTGGATTAATTTGTAATTTTGGGTAATTTCCCATTAATTTCTTTTTCAATTTGTCAAGTGAATTTTTTGAAAAATCAACTGGCAAATATGTGAAATTTGCATTTTTGGATAAAAAATAGTTTATTAAGATTTCTGTTTTTTCTCCACTTCCAGAACCTAAATCAATTAAATTAAAATTTTCTTGATTTTTATTAATAGAGTTTAATATTAGTTCTTTGTTATTTGCAATAATTTCTATTTCTTTTTTTGCTAAATAATATTTGTCATTTTGCATTAACTCTTCATATAGTTTGTCCCCAGTTTTGTCATAAGTGAATTTATGGTCAATAAATTTATTTTTACTTGTTAAACTATATTTTATGCTTTTTTCAAAATCTGTCATTAATGTTGTTTTTTTTAATGAAACCTAACGGGTGGCTTTATGCACCTTCTGTTACATAAAGTATTTTAATATATTTACTATTTTCTCATATATAGTTTTTTATAAATTATAGTTCATGCTTTATTTTACAAAAGCAAACCTTTTTTTTGCAAAGATAAAAAAAATTAGATAAAAAAAAGTTTTTATCTAATTTTTTCAAATATTTTTTTATTCCATTTCGAAAGCGTCATTATTGTTGTTGTTACTTCGTTTTCTTTTTTTCTTTTTATATTCATTTTTTCCAAAACGATATGTAAAAGCTATTGATAAAATTCTTGACGACCTATTTCGTACATTTTTTTGCATATAATTAAAATCTGACAGTTCATAAGAAAATTTAAAAGTGTCAAAAACATCAGATAAACGTAATGTAATATTTGCTTTATCTTTCCATAATCTTTTCTTTACAGCAATATCCATCATGTAAAATGCAAACATTTTTCCCTGTGCAAAAACTCTCGGCGAACGATAACGTCCGGAAATTTGTACAGAAAAAGATTTTGGCATTTTGATGGTACTCATTAATTTAGTTGAAAATGCAAGTGCATCATTCGCTAAATCATCACTTATATTAGAACCATCTATTTTTGAACGGTAAAAATTAGAAGAAGAAGTTAAATTAAGCCAATTAAACGGTCGTAAAGTTGCAACCAACTCTAAACCTATGGATTGCTCTTTTGCGAAATT
>NBLL01000090.1 GCA_002084355.1 Bacteroidetes bacterium 4572_128
GAAAGTGCAAAATATTTCGCTTCTCTCTCTTATATTGATGGAAATAGAATAGGAATTTTTGGATGGAGTTATGGTGGTTATATGTCTTCTTCTTGTTTATTTAAAGGAAATGATGTTTTCAAAATGGCTATTGCTGTTGCTCCGGTAACAAATTGGCGTTATTATGATAATATTTATACCGAAAGATATATGGCTAAACCACAGGATAATTCATTTTCTTATGATGATAATTCTCCAATAAATCATGTTCATAAATTAAAAGGGAAATTTTTACTTATTCACGGTATGGGTGATGATAATGTACATTTCCAAAATTCTGTAGAATTATCAGAAAAATTAGTTCAGGCAAATAAACAATTTACAGAGCATTTTTATAGAAATAGAAATCATAGTATTTATGGAGGAAATACACGTATGCATCTTTATAGATTAATGACAGATTTTATTTTGGAAAACCTATAAAAAATGATAAAAAAAAACATAATTTTTATAAAAAATTGCATCTCTTTTAACCATTTCACCGTTCATAAAACCATTTGCTCCATAAACAAGAACACGAGCATCATAATTTAAAATTCTCAAATAAGCTGCTACAAAAGAAGCGTGTTGTCCAGTATAACAATAAACTAAAATAGGCTTATCAGTTGGCAAAGTATTTAAAAAAGTTGCCGTTCCTAAAGATTTTTTAGGGTCGTATTGTACTGCCTCTGGAATATGTCCTAAATCATATTTTTCCTTAGGCCAGTAATTAATAATATAATATTTTTCAGGACTTGCAAAAACATCATCAGCTTTTACAATAAATTTCTTAAAACCTTCAGACAAAACTTTTGCTGCTCTTTCTTCTAGAATGTCATTTCCAGTAGTTTTTTCAGTTTCTATAACAGGATAATCTCCTTTTGCATTTTTAGGATTGCTTTTTGTTTCCAACTTATTTGCGTATTTGTTAGAAATTTTAGAAGCCCATTTTTTTTCTGCAGAAGCTTTATCCCAAGAGCTCATTCCCCATTTCATCGCATAAACATTCTCATAAGATAAAAGACGTAAAACAGAAGCAGAATAACTTGCACTTTGTCCGCTATAACAAACCATAACGATTTTTTTAAATTCACTTGGAGTAACATCTTTTTCAAGAAAAGAAAGCAAATTTTTCATCTCAACATTTTTTGCTCCTTTGATATGACCAGAAACAAAATCTTCTTTTTTTCTTAAATCAATAATAAGATATTTATCTAAGTTTTTAAAAACTTCCTCTGTTTTTATCATAGCAGGAACTTTTTTATTATTGATAAAATCTCCTGTTTTTTTCAAATATTCAAGAAGTATCTCTGATTTATTGACACTTTTTTGTGTTTCTTCTGAAACAATCTCTTTTACTTCCTTTGGATTGTTACAAGAATAAACAAACAAACTTATCAAAAGCCCTAAAAAATAATAACTATAACTTTTATAATTCATTTTTTCAATTTCAATTAAAAAATTTAATTTTTTGCAAAAATAATAATTTTTTTTAAAAAAAATAAAAAAAATAAAAAAAAATAATTCCTCATTAAAAACATTCCTAATTAAAAAAATTATGGTATGTTTAGATATTTATGTGTTTGTATAGAAATTGCCCATTTTGGATTTTTTTTTATATATTCTACTATTGAATTTGTTAAAAAATCTTTTTTACTCCATTCGCTTTGCAGAAATAATTTACAATTTTTATTTACTTTTTTTGCATTTTCTTCTGCCCATAATAAGTCGTCTAAATTTTCTATAATTACTTTTAATTCATTAGTTTTACTAAAAATTTCTTTTTTCGGAGGACTTTTCTTTTTTGGCGATAAGCATATCCAATCCCATTTTCCAGAAAGCTTATAACTTCCGGAAGTTTCTAAAAATATTTTGAAATTATTTTCTTTAAATTTTTCACAAAAATAATCTAAATTATATTTTAATGGCTCACCTCCAGTAACAACTATAGATTTTGCTACAGATTTTTTTTTTACTTTTTCTAATAAATTATCTATTTTTATTTTTTTATGCAAATCGGCATTCCATGAAAATTTTGTATCACAAAACGAACAAGCAATATCACAACCACCAATGCGAATAAAATAAGCAGCTTTTCCTGTGTGAAAACCTTCACCTTGTAAAGAATAAAAATCCTCAACTATAGGAAGCAATTTAATTTCTTTTTTTTTCAATTTTTAATCCTTTAAATTTTTTTTAAAATTAAAATTTTATTTGAAATTTATAAAAAATAAATTCAACTTGTAAAAATTTGCCGTTTTTTCAAAAAATTTTTTTGAGATTAAAAAATGTTAAAATTTTGGTCATATTTTAAAAAATTATTTTTTTTTTTCAAAACAAAAAATATTGAAATTTTGGACGATTTTTTAAAAAAAATTTTTTCAAAAAACCCGCAAATTTTTATAATTAAAAAAAAATTTTTTATAATTTAAAAAAATTTTTTTTTCAAAAAACCCGCAAATTTTTATAATTTAAAAAAATTTTTTTCAAAAAATCGGCAATTTTTTAATGCTTTTTTTTATATTACATATTTTCACCAGATTTTGCTTTATGTTCTAATTCCATTTTTCCAACTTACCGTATAATTATTCTGTCCATAAGAAAATTGTATTAAAAAATACAATACAATTATTAAAACAATATTCAAATTTTTCATTAAAATTTTTTTTCAAAAAAACATCATTTTTTTAAATTAAAAAAAATTTTTTTCATAATTTACCAAAATTTTCAACAATTAAAATTTCAAAATATGATTTTTTTTTTTTTGAATTTCAAATAAAAAATTAAAAAAATTTGTTTTTTTTTGAAAAAAAATTTAATTTTTAATGAATGGCTGAAATACAGAAAAAAAATAATTCTGAATTATTAGATGTAAAAAAAATATTCTTCAAATCCATTTCAAAATGGTATTTATTTCTTTTATCAATATCATTATCCATTTTTGTTTCTTATTTAATTAATAAATATACTGTTCCAATTTACGAAATATCATTAGATATTTTAATAGAAGATAAAAAGGAGAATGCTCTTATAAATTTACTTGGCAAAAATCCTTTTCAAGAAAAAAAAGATATTTCTAATGAAATAGCAATTTTAAAATCTTATGATTTAGCAAAAGAAACAATTGATAGTTTGGATTTTGAAATAACTTATGTTGCTGCAGGTAGAATTAAAAATTCATCTTTTTATAAAAATTCTCCTTTTACTGTAAATTTAGACAGCATTTTTAAACAAAAAACTTCACTAAAAATTAATATTAGATTTCTTTCCGAAGAAAAATATTTATTAAAAATAGACGATATAAAACCGTCTATAGAAAAAATCTTAAACTTCGGAGAGCAATACAAAAGTGATTTATTTAATTTTAATATCACTTTGAATGAAAAATTTTTTTCAGAGCAAAAAGATAAAAAATTTTATTTTTTTATTAACAGTATTGACGAATTATCAAAATTTTATAAGTCCAGAATAGAAGTTGAAAAGGCTTCTTCTGGAAGTATTTTAAAACTTTCTATGCAAGGCGAAATAATTGATAAAAGTATCGATTATCTAAATAAATTGTCAGAAGTTTATATAAATAAAGGTTTAAGAGATAAAAATCAAAATGCTTTAAATATTATAAAATTTATAGATAAAAGATTAGAAAATATTTTAGACTCTTTGCAAAATACAGAAAATGAGCTAAATAATTTTAGAGAAGATGAAAAAATCTTCAATATAGAAGCTGAAAATTCTGCAATTTTCGAAGAGCTAAAAAATTTAAAATCTAAAAAATTAGATATAAATATTAAATTTCAATACATAGATTATTTAAAAAATTATATAGAAAGTAAATCTTCTTTTAAAGATATTATGGCTCCTTCTGTTGTTGGAATAAACGATATTTTACTTGATGCTTTAATAAAAAAATTGATAGACCTTTACGAAAAAAAAGAAAGAGTTTCTTATAGTGCAAAAGAAAACAGTCCAAATCTTTTAATAATTAATCAAAATATAGAGCAAACAAGAAAATCTTTTATAGAAAATATTAAAAATATTATTGTAACAACAAATATTTTACTGAGAAATATAGAAGGGCGTATTAAATTTTTAGAAGAAAAATCTCAAAGTTTACCAATTACTGAGAGAAAATTATCAAAAATTCAAAGAAGATTAAACTCCAATGATAAAATTTATAATGTCCTTCTGGAAAAAAGAGTAGAAGCAAAAATTGCTTTTGCTTCAAATACTGCAGACAATAAAATTTTAAATACTGCAAAATCAGAAGAAACGGTATTAATTTCTCCAAAAATAAAGAAAAATTATATTAATGCTTTATTAATAGGCATTGTTTTACCTTTTGCTTTTATTTTATTGAGAGAATTTTTTAATAATAATATTGAAGATAAAAAAGACCTCGAAGATAATACGGATTTACCTATCTTAGGCTACGTCGGACATAATGATTTAAAAAGTGCATTAATAACTTTTGAAAAAAAGAAATCTTCAATTGCAGAATCCTTTCGTGCCATCAGAACCAATTTGCAATATATGTTAATTAATAAAGATAAAAAAGTTATTTCCATAACCTCAACAACAAGTGGTGAAGGGAAAACATTTTGTGCCATTAATATCGCTTCAATAATTGCAATGTCAGATAAAAAAACATTGTTAATAGGTTTAGATTTACGTCGTCCAAAAATTCATTTTGAGTTTGGTTTAGAAAATAAAATCGGTTTAACAACTTATTTAATTGGAAAAAATAAATTAAATGAAATTATATTTCCTTCTAAAATTAAAAATCTTTTTATAGCTGTTTCTGGTCCAATTCCACCAAATCCGGCAGAATTAATAGAAACCGATAAGATGAAAAATTTTATTGAAATTGTAAAAAAACAATTTGACACCATAATAATAGATACTCCACCAATTGCACTTGTTACTGACGCTTTATTGATTGCTGATTTTACTGACGCAAATATTTATGTAATTCGTCAAAATTATTCTAAGAAAGATGTTTTTAAATTGATGAACGAAATGTATAAAAATAAAAAAAACGTAAAAAATTTAAGCGTCCTTTTAAATGATGTAGTAGTTCCAAGTTATTATGGCTATGGTTACGGCTACGGTTACGGTTATGGCTACGGTTACGGTTATGGTTATGGATATTATGAAGAAGACTCTGAAAAAAAGAATAATTTTTATCAAAAAATAAAAAACTTTTTTAATTTATAGCTAAAAAATTTGCTTCTTGAATTTATATAAATTCAAGAAGCAAATTTTTTTTAATATAAATCCCAATTTCCTTTCAAATAATAATTATATAAAACTGGATTATGAATAGAATTAATTTCTATTGTATCTATTTCATAAACATAAATATTTTTTCCAAAAGAACTCATTAAAGACATGGCTTCATTATTTAACCATTTTGTATGGATATTTTTAAACTTTAAATTTTTTATCGTTTTTTTCAAAAAATTTTTTTTCATATTTTTCGCTCCAATTATCCATCCCCATTCTCCAAGAGTTAAAATTTGATTGTGTAATTTCTGAGTTTCAAAACCCGCTTTTGACATGGTTTTGTCTATACATAAAAATGATTTTGTTGCATAATATGGACTTCCAGCCTGCGTAATAACAAATCCATTTTTTCGCAAATGTTTATAACATTGCTTGTAAAATTCATAAGAATACAATCTTCCAAGTTCTATTGTTCTTGGGTCAGGTAAATCTATAATTATTACATCATAAAAATTTTGTGTTTTTTCTAAAAAATTGAAAGCGTCTTCATTAAAAATTTTAACTTTTTTATTATGAAAAGCATTTTCATTTAATTTTCTAAAAATATGATTTTCTTTTCCAATTTTTGTCATTTCTGGGTCTAAATCAATTAGAGTAATATTTTTTACCATATCATATTTTAAAATTTCACGAACAGCACAACCGTCTCCGCCGCCCATAACTAAAATATCACAAGGATTTTTAGACATTTGCATTACCGGATGAACTAATGGTTCGTGATAAAGAACTTCATCTAAAGTACTAAGCTGTTGATTTCCATTAATATAAAGCCAAAAATGTTCTTTCCATTTTGTAATAACAATTTTTTGATAAACACTTTGCTTAGAAAAAATAACTTTATCTTTGTATTTTTTTTGCTCACCAAATAAAATTACTGGTTTTGCAATAAAAGTTCCTACAATTAAAATTGTAAAAACTAAAATATACGAGATGTTAAAAATAAATTTCACTTTGTTTTTTAGATGTTTATAAAGAATAAAAAACAATAGCAAAGCAACTAAAAAGTTAATCATTCCCAAAATGAAAGGCGTATAAGTTAAGCCCAAATAAGGCAAACCAATAAAAGCAAAAAATAAACCTCCAGCCAAACTTCCATAATAATCTTTTTCTATTATGGAAGCGACATTAATTCGCAGAGATTCAAATTCATTATTTAAACGAATTACAAGTGGAATTTCCATACCAATTAAAATTCCGATGACAATGCTCATAAAATAAATAATAAAACCTATGTAAGAAGTGTAAGAAGATGAAAAATAGACTATTAAAGATGAAAAAGAAACCATTATGGATAATAAAAATTCCATAATTATAAATTTTTCTAATAAATTTTTATGAAAATATTTGCTTATACGACTTCCCAGTCCCATAGAGAACATCATTATGGAAACTATCATTGTCCATTGAAAAACAGAATTTCCAAGAAAATAAGTTGCAAGAGTTGATAAAATATATTCGGCAACTATTCCTGAAAGTCCAGTTGCAAATAAAGATAATTTTAAAATGTTAGAACGTAATTTCAAATCGAATTTTTTTAATGATTATTTTTTTTAATAAAAATTTTTTTTCAAAAAAACGTCAATTTTTTAATGAATTAAATTATTAAAAAAAAAATTTTTCAAAAAAACGTCAAAATTTTAATGAATTAAATTATTAAAAAAAAAATTTTTAAAAAAAACGTCAAAATTTTAATGAATTAAATTATTAAAAAAAAAATTTTTTTTCAAAAAACGTCAAAATTTTAATGAATTAAATTATTAAAAAAAAATTTTTTCAAAAAAACGTCAAAATTTTAATGAATTAAATTATTAAAAAAAAATTTTTTTTCAAAAAAACGTCAAAATTTTAATGAATTAAATTATTAAAAAAAAATTTTTTCAAAAAACGTCAAAATTTTAATAAATTAAATTATTAAAAAAAAAATTTTTTCAAAAAAACGTCAAAATTTTAATGAATTAAATTATTAAAAAAAATTTTTTTAAAAAAACGTCAAAATTTTAATGAAAAATTATTAAAAAAAAAAATTTCAAAAAAACGTCAAAATTTTAATGAATTAAATTATTAAAAAAAAATTAGAATTTTTAGGGTATTCTATTCTTCCGTGGTAAATATTTTCTATTTTTTTTTTTAAAATTCTTTTAATTGTTATTATTTCTTTGAAAGTAATATTAGATTCTGTCAATTGTTCTTCGTTAATTTTATAATTAATAATATTTTCTACGAGATTACTAATACTTTCTTTAGAATATTCTTTCAAACTTCTGGAAGCCGCTTCTATGGAATCTGCCATCATTAAAACTGCTGTTTCTTTAGAATATGGTTTTATTCCTGGATAAGTAAATTTACTTTCGTCTATTTTTTTATTTGGATACTTATTTTTCATAGAGCGTAAAAAATATTGTACTTTCGTTGTTCCATGATGTGTTCTTATAAAATCTATAATTTGATTTGGAATATTATATTTTTCTGCTAATTTAATTCCATTTTCAACATGACTTATAATAATTTCGGCACTTTTTTGAAAATCTAATTTACTATGTGGATTAATTCCTGTAACTTGATTTTCTATAAATAAATCTGGATTTTCTATTTTCCCAATGTCATGAAAATATGCTCCGGTTCTGACAAGTAAATGATTTGCATTTTTTAATTCATAAACGACTTCTTCTGCAAGATTTCCAACTTGTATACTATGTTGAAAAGTTCCCGGACAACGTTGTGCAAGTTTCCTTAGTAATGGATGGTTGGTATCGGAAATCTCCATTAAAGTTATATCAGATAAAAAACCAAACATTTTCTCAAATAAATAAATTAATGGATAAGAGGTTAATAATAATAATGAGCTTCCAGCAAACCAAGCATAATGAGAAAAATCTATTTTAGAAATATCTCCTTCCTGCATAATTGCTATACCAAAATAAACTGTTCCATAAGTAATAAAGCAAAGCAAAGAAGTAATAAAAAGTTGTCCTCTTCTGTGTATATATTTTAAAGTAAAAATCGCTATTATTCCAACTATTGATTGTATAAACATAAATTCTAAACCATTTGGAACAAGAAAAGATATAACTAGAATTGTTGAAAGATGCACAAACCAAGCAAAACGACTCGTATAAAAAGTTCTTATAATTATCGGAAGTAAAACATAAGGTATTACATAAACATTTAAAATGTTAAATTTTATTACTAAATGAGTAATTCCAACCATTAAAGTTGGTAGGAATAAAATAAATGTTGTTTCTTTATTACTTTTCAATACATCTTTACGAAAATTCACTAAAAATATATATAAGATTAAAAGTGTTGATACAACAATTATAAATTGTCCGAATAAAATTAAATAAAAACTATTTGAATTTCCAAGATTTGCTTCGTATTCTTGTCTGAGAGATTCTAATATTTTATATTTTTTTTCTGTAACTATGTCTCCATTTGAAATTATTCTCTCGCCGATTTGTATCATTCCGCTTGTCAAAGAAATTTCTTCTATAAGAACTTTTTTTATTCTTTTTGTAGTTTTTTTATCATAAAATATATTAGATTTTAGAAAATTATTGATGTTTAATTTTTCAAAGAATTTTGTTTCTATTCCTATTAGTTTTGAATTATCATCTTTCCAATTTCTTCTTTTTCTTTTTACAAATCTTAAAATATATTCATAAGCGGTTTTTTCTGTAAAAACTTCCCAAAAATCATATTCTTCGGCAATTTTATTTTTTATTATTACTATTGGAATATCTCTGCTTTTATCTTGATTTAGTTTATCTAATTCATATGGGATTTCTATTATTCCTTTTTCATAAATAAAATCTAATTCGCCGATTATTTCTTCTTCATATTTTTCTCGCAATTTATTATAAAAAATTTCTGCTCTTTTATTTTTCAATAATTTATTTCGTTTTTTTTTTTGTAAACTGTCATAAGTTTTTAAATCTTTTTCCCATTTTTGTTTAAATTTTTTTCTAAAATTATTCATTTGTTTTGCATAAATAATTTCATTATTGTATTTAAAATATGGTTTTATTTCTTTTTCTATGCTGTCTCGTTCTATTCCCAGTTCTTCGCTAAATTTATAAATTGGAAAATTATATGGAGCATTTAAATTTTCATGCAACCAAGGACTTCCTTTTTGAAACTCATATTTAAATTTACCTTCTTTTGGAAAAAAATAAAGTATAATTAGAGACGTCAAAATAAATAATGAAATTCTATATATTTTCCCATATATTCTTTTCAAAATTGCAAAATAATTTTTCATTTTTAAATATTTTTTTTATATAATTCATAAATTATAAAATAATTTTCTTTTTTAAAAAAATATTTTTTTTTTATAAAAATATATATATTTTTATAAAAAAATTTTTTTAAATATTATGAAAAATAAATTAGAAAACAAAGTTAATTTTTTAAACAAAAAGAATTCTGGAATATATTTTTTAATTCTTCACAATGACAAATATAACACTTTCAAATATGTCAGTAATAGTTTAATGGAAATTTGTAAACACAGTGAAGTTCAAGCTGAACAATGTACATTTATAACTCATCATATTGGAGAATGCGATGTTAAAAAAGGAGAAAAGAAAAACTTAGAACTGATGCGTAAAGAGTTAAAAATAAGAGGTTTAAACGTAAGTATTAGAAAATAAAATATGTTTTTTATTATATTATTTTTAATTGTTTTTGGAATATTTTTAATATTATTTGAATTTTTAATAACAGTTTTTTTTCTCGGTTTTCTCGGCTTTATTTCTGTGATAAGTGGGATTATTTTGTCTTATCAAAATTACGGTAATACTGTTGGAAATTATACTGTTTTATCAGTTTTTATTTTATTTTTTATAGGCATTTTTGTCATTTTAAAAAATAAATTTTGGTTAAAAATTGGTTTAGAAACAAAAATAAAAAGTAAAGTTAATGTCATTGAGAAAGAAGAAATAAATATTAATGACATTGGGATAACTGTTGGAACTTTAAATCCTATAGGAAAAGTTCTTATCAAAAATAAATTTTTTGAAGGGAAATCTATAGATGGATTTATAGATACAGGTAAAAAAGTAATAATTATAGAAATTTTAAAAAATCAAATTTTAGTAAAATTAAAAAAATAAATTATGGAAGATAGTTTTGGAATGTTAATTACGGGATTTTTATCACTTGCTGGATTGTGGATAATTTTATATTTTATTCCAATTGGTTTATGGTTTTCTGCTTTGGTCTCTGGTGTAAATATTTCGCTTTTACAATTAATTTTAATGAGATGGAGGAAAGTTCCTCCTTCAGTAATTGTTAGAGCTTTGATAGAAGGCACAAAAGCTGGAATAGTTTTAAATCGTGATGAATTGGAAGCACATTTCCTTGCAGGAGGACAAATAGAACAGGTGGTTCATGCTTTGGTTTCTGCCGAGAAAGCAAATATAGAATTGAACTTTAAAATGGCAACAGCAATAGATCTTGCTGGTAGAGATGTTTTCGAAGCAGTACAAATGTCTGTAAATCCGAAAGTTATAGATACACCGCCAGTAACAGCAGTAGCAAAAGACGGAATTCAATTAATTTCTAAAGCTCGTGTTACGGTAAGAGCCAATATAAAACAATTGGTTGGTGGAGCAGGAGAAGAAACTATACTTGCAAGAGTTGGAGAAGGTATAGTTTCGTCTATAGGTTCATCTGGTTCTCATAAAATTGTATTGGAAAATCCAGATTCAATTTCAAGATTAGTGCTTGCTAAAGGTCTTGATTCAGGAACAGCATTTGAGATTTTATCCATAGATATTGCTGATATTGACATTGGAAAAAATATAGGTGCAGAATTACAAACTGACCAAGCAGAAGCCGACTTAAAAGTTGCACAGGCAAAAGCAGAAGAAAGAAGAGCAATGGCAGTAGCAGAAGAACAAGAAATGAAAGCAAAAGCTCAGGAAGCAAAAGTAAAAGTTATAGAAGCAGAAGCAGAAGTTCCACAAGCAATGGCAGAAGCTTTTAGAAATGGAAACCTTGGAATTATGGATTATTATAAAATGGATAATATTCAAGCAGATACCTCTATGAGAAAAACAATTGCTAATCCTAATCCTAATCCTAAAGGAAAATTAAAATAAGAAATGAGAAATTTTTAAAGAAAAATGTGAATAAAAAAAATTTTTTTTTTAATGTCAAATTTTTTATAATTTTAAATTATAAAATTTTGGATGAATTTTGAAAAAAATTTTTTTTTAATTTTTCAATTAAAAACATTAAAAAATTTGGCATTTTTTGGAAAAAATTTTTTTTTTTAATTTCAAAAATTCATTAAAATTTCTCATTTTTTTTGAAAAATTTTTTTTTAATTATAAAAAACATTAAAATTTTGACGATTTTTGAAAAAAATTTTTGGTTCTTAGAACCTTTTTGTGATAGGAAATTTTTCGCACATAAAAAATGTGAAAAGATTATGATTCATCGTCCACGATGATTTTGTGTATATTAAATGTAAACATTTAAAGTATTGATTTTTAATGTTTTAAAAAAACAGAATCATGGAAGTTACGAAATCATCGTGGACGATGAATCATAATACCTTATTTTTAATAAAAAA
>NBLL01000091.1 GCA_002084355.1 Bacteroidetes bacterium 4572_128
CATAATTGGATAGTGCACCTGACTACGGATCAGGAGGTTAGGGGTTCGACTCCCTTCAAGTTCGCTTTTTAAATCACAAAAATTATTTTTGTGATTTTTTTTTTGAAAAATTAAAAACTTCCAAAATAGAATTTTTTTTTATAAAAGATTAAAAAAAAACACCATTTTGAAAAAAAAATTTTATTATATAATAATTAAAAAAAACACCATTTTGAAAAAAAAATTTTTCAAGCTTACAAAACCTAAAATTTTGGTGGTTTTTTGAAAAAAATTTTTTTTATTTAAAAAAAATTAACAATTTTGGAAAAAATTTTAATTATGAATTATCCAGAGAATTTTGAAAAAAAAATAGGTTTTGATAATATTAGAGATTTATTAAAAACAAAATGTCTAAGTAAACTTGGAAAGAATAAAGTAGAAAATATAAATTTTTTATATGATTTTCGAGAGATAAAAAAACAAATTAATTTAACAGATGAATTTAAAGAAATTTGTATTTATGAAGAAAACTTTCCTGTTTCTTATTTTATAGATGTAAATTCTTTTTTGAAAAAAATAAAAAAGATGATTTTTCTTGATGCTTGGGAACTTTTTGACATTAAACGTTCTCTAGATACAATTTTGGCAATAATTAATTTTTTCAAAAAAAGTAAAGAAGAAAAATATTTGAATTTAAAAGAACTTGTTAAAGAAGTAAAAAATAATGAGCTAATAATAAAAGAAATTAACAAAATTTTAGACAAAAAAGGAAAAATAAAAGATGAAGCTTCTTTTGAATTATTGGAAATACGCAGAAATCTTAGAAAAAAAAGGTCAAATATTTCAAAAAAAATTAATATAGTTTTACAAAAAGCAAAGCGAGAAAAAATTGTCGATAAAGACACAAATCTTTCTGTACGAGATGGGAAAGTTGTTATTCCGATAGATACAAATAAAAGAAAATTAATAAAAGGTTTTGTTCTTGACGAATCGGCAACAGGAAAAACTTCTTATATAGAACCTATAGAAATTATTGAAATTAATAATGAAATAAAAGTTTTAGAATACGCAGAGAAAAGAGAAATTATAAAAATTTTAATTGAGATTTCAGATTTTATCCGTCCACATTTAGACGATTTATTTAATTCTTATGATTTTCTTGCTGATATAGATATCTTGCGTGCAAAAGCAATCTTTGCCATAGAAATAAATGCTATAAAACCAGAGATTTTACAAGAAAGTCGTTTCGATTTACGACAAGCAATTCATCCACTTTTGTATTTATCTTTTAAAAAAGAAAATAAAAAAGTCGTTCCGCTGGATATAGAAATAGATAAAAATTCAAATATAATTTTAATTTCCGGACCAAATGCCGGAGGCAAATCTGTTTGTTTAAAAACCGTCGGACTTTTACAAATGATGTTACAATCTGGTTTATTAATTCCTGTTGGTCGTTTTTCTAAAATAGGAATTTTTGAAAAAATTTTTATTGATATAGGAGATGAACAATCTATAGAAAATGATCTCAGCACTTATAGCTCACATTTGTTAAATATGAAATTTTTTACACAAAATGCAAATCATAGAACTTTGATTTTAATAGATGAATTTGGTACAGGAACAGAGCCAATTCTTGGAGGAGCAATTGCAGAAGCAATTTTAAATAATTTAAAAAATCGTTTTGTTAAAGGAGTAATTACAACTCATTATACGAATTTAAAACATTTTGCAAGTTCTCATAAAATTATGCAAAATGCGGCTATGCTTTTTGATACTGAAAATATGAAACCACTTTTTCAACTAAGTATAGGAAAAGCTGGAAGTTCATTTGCTTTTGAAATTGCTAAAAACATAGGTCTTTCGGAAGATATTTTAAAAGATGCGACAAATAAAGTCGGACAAAAACATATCGATTATGATAAAAATTTGCAGAAATTAGAAAATGATAAAAGATTATTAGAAAATAAAATTCAAAGAATAGAAAGAAAAGAAAGAAATCTTGATAAAGTTTTAAATAAATATAAAAAAGAATTAGATTTAACTCAAAGAGAAAAAAAATTTATTATCTCTGATGCCCTAGATAAAGCAAATGAAATTTTAAAAGCGTCAAACAAAAAAATTGAAAATACAATTAGAAAAATTAAAGAAGGAAACGCTGAAAAAGAACGAACAAAAAAAATCAGAAAAGAATTAGAAGATTTCAAGAATAAAGAAATTATAAAAAAAGAAATTGAAGAGGAAAAAATTAATAAAAAAATTTTTCATTTAAAAAAATTAGAAAAAGAAAGAGAAAAAAAACGTAAAGAAAGAGAAGAAAATCATCAAGAAGAACAAAGAAAAGTTTATCAAAAAGAAAGATTAAAAGAAGAATTAAAACCATTAATAAAAAAAGAAAAAATTAAGCCAACTATAGAAAAAGGTGATATTGTAAAAATAATAGGTCATAATTCTGAAGGAGAAATATTAGAAATTAAAAAAAAATATTTTATTATTTCTTTTAGTAACAATTTAAAAACAAAAGTTCAAAAAAATAAAGTTGTTAAAACGAGAAATAAATTCAAAAAAACTCATACTGTAAAAGTAAATTTTAATATGAACACAGATTTAGCTTACAAAAGAACAAGTTTTAAAATGGGTTTAGATTTGAGAGGAAAACGTGGAAATCAAGCAATTGAAATTTTAGCAAAATACATAGACGAAGCAATAATTTTAGAAGTTAATAAAGTGAAAATTTTGCATGGAACAGGAAACGGAATTCTAAGAAAAATGGTGAGAGAATATTTGCAAAAATATCCAAATTTAAAATGTTATGATGAAAGACCGGAACTTGGAGGTGCAGGAATTACAATTTGTGTTTTTCAAGATTTGAAATAATTTATAATAATTTTCAAAAAAAGAATGTCATTTTTTTGTATTTGCTAATATTTATGATTTCACAAAATGTTCTGCTTCAAAAAATTTTATTAAAAAAAATTTTTTTATGATAAAATTTTGCTGTTTTTTTATTTTTTTTTTAATTATAAAATTCGTAAAAATTTTGGCGTTTTTCCAAAAAAAAAAATTTTAAATTATTTAATTCATTAAAATTTTGGCGTTTTTTGGAAAAAATTTTTTTAATTATTTAAAAACATTAAAATTTTGGCGTTTTTTGAAAAAAAATTTTTTTAAAATTATTTAATTCATTAAAATTTTGGCGTTTTTTGGAAAAAATTTTTTTAAAATTATTTAAAAACATTAAAATTTTGGCGTTTTTTGGAAAAAATTTTTTTTAAATTATTTAAAAACATTAAAATTTTGGCGTTTTTTTGAAAAAAATTTTTTTTAAATTATTTAAAAGCATTAAAATTTTGGCGTTTTTTGGAAAATTTTTTTTTTAAATTATTTAAAAATATTAAAATTTAGGCGTTTTTTGAAAAAAATTTTTTTTAAATTATTTAAAAATATTAAAATTTTGGCGTTTTTTGAAAAAAAATTTTGGCTATCTAACCTTTTTGTGGTGGGATTTTTTTCATAATAAAATTGTGAAAAATTTGTGTTTTTTTTTAAATATTTTTTAAAAGTTTTCATTCCAAATCGTCACTAAAGCATTAAAAATCAATGCTTTGTAAAAAAATGCAACGAAATCAAGCGTGGACGCTTGAATCATTTTGTTTTTAATTTTTAATAAAAAAAAATTTATATTTCACAAAAAGGTTCCAAGAACCAAAATTTTTTTTTAAATTATTTAAAAACATTAAAATTTTGGCGTTTTTTGGAAAAAAATTTTTTTTTAATTATTTAAAAACATTAAAATTTTGGCGTTTTTTTGAAAAAAAATTTTTTTTAAATTATTTAAAAACATTAAAATTTTGGCGTTTTTTGAAAAAAAATTTTTTTAAAATTATTTAAAAACATTAAAATTTTGGCGTTTTTTGGAAAAACTTTTTTTCAAATTATTTAAAAGCATTAAAATTTTGGCGTTTTTTGGAAAATTTTTTTTTCAAAAAAAAAATTTTTTTTCAAAAAAAAAATTTTTAATAATTTGAATTTTTTTAATTTTGATAAAATTTAAAATTATGTCTTTTTTATTATTTGAAGAAATTGTTTTTGGTCCTGTTTTAAGTAGAAGACTTGGTGTTTCTCTTGGAATTAATTTGCTTCCAACAAATTATAAATTATGCAATTTTAATTGTATTTATTGCGAATGCGGCTGGACATATAAAAATAAAATTAAAAATTTTAAATTCCCATCTGTAGAAAAAGTGAAAATTGCTTTGGAAAAAAAATTATCTGAAATGGTAAATAATAATTCAAAATTAGATAGCATTACTTTTGCCGGAAACGGCGAACCAAGTTTGCATCCGGATTTTGAGGAAATTGTAGATAATGTGATAAAAATTAAAAATAAATATTTCGAAAAATCTAAAATTTCTGTGCTTTCAAATGCAAGTATGTTACATAAACATTCTGTTGTTTCTGCTTTAAAAAAAGTTGATAATAATATTTTGAAATTAGATGGGGCATTTGAAAAAACTATTTGTAAAATTAATAAACCATTTTACAATTTTAATTTGAAAAAATTATTAAAACAATTTAAAAGTTTTGAAGGAAATTTAATAATACAAACTTTATTTTTAAAAGGGTTTCACAAAAATGAAGAAATTGACAATACAAAAGATGAGGAAATAGAAGAATGGTTAAATTTATTAAAAATAATAAAACCGAAAAAAGTAATGATTTACACCATTGCGAGAAACACTCCGGAAATCAATTTAGAAAAAATTGATGATGAAAAAATTAAAGAAATTTATAAGAAATTACAAAAATGTGGTTTTAATTTTTAATCTCAAAAAAAATTTAAATGAAAAAAACATTTTTTTTTCTTACATTAATCATTATTTTTAATAAAATAAATTCTCAAAATCATTCTAATAATTATGAAAATAATAAAGATTCTATAGAATTTTCTTGTGCAGAAAATTGTATGTCTGGTTGTTTAAGTGGATTTTCTCTTGGTTTAATAGAAAAATTTTTAAATCATCATCTTTTAATATCAATTTTGCATCAAATTTAAAAAATAAATTTATTACTCATCCGTCTTTTTCTGGTCGTTGGGGAATTTTTACTTTTTATACCTCTGATTTTAAGGAACTTAAAGATGCGAATTTTTTAAATATTGAAACTATGATTTTGGGCTTTTCTTTTATGCCGCGAGAAAATATAAATTTTTGTTTGGGAACAGGTTTTTTTTATGACCAAATTTCTGAACAAATGTATAATGAAAATTTTCTTAATTTATCAAGTTTTTTATCAAAAAAAAAAATAATTTTTAATATAGAAATAAAATATGTTTATGATTTTAGCGTTCGAAAGGAAATATTTATAGATTTTTATTCGGCTTTAAATTATAAGTTTTATGATAAAAATCAAAAAAAAATATATTTTACAATAGGAGGATTTTATCAAAATTTATATAGAAATTTTGATATTTTTGCTATAAAAACAGGAATAAATTTTCATCTTTATTAAAAAAAATATTTTTAAAAAATTTTTTTTTTAATAAAAAATAATTATTTTTGTAAAATTATTTTATTAATTTAAATTATAAATAAAAAATTTATGAAAAAGAATTTACTTTTACTTTTAGTAATGGTGTTCTCTATTAGTCTTTTTGCACAAAAGAAGAATAATAGATTTGAGACACCAAAAGCAAAGAAAGCAAAGAAAGCAAACTTTGCAGCTCCATTGCAAAAAGACATTGTGCGTTTTACAAGTCCACAATTTATAAAGAAGTCTTCTATGCTAATTGCAGAAACAAGTGCTGAAGTAATTATTGGGGAAACTTATTATGATTTGCAAACGAACACTTGTGTTGATAATAGCAGATTAGTTTATACGCCAGACGGTAAAATTTCCGCAGTTTGGACTATGGGACACGCAAATGGAGTTTCTAGTTATCCAGAAAGAGGAACAGGTTACAATCATTTTGACGGTTCGGCTTGGTTACACGGACAAGGAGAAGGTTTATTTGAAATGCCAGCTTTAGAGCAAGATTTTGATACTTATTATAGAACTGGATGGCCATCTATGGCAGTAACAAATACTACAGAATTTGTTTTTCCACATCTTGCAGAAGCTAGAGAGTGTGATGGTTTACCTTATTTAAAAAGAAATTTAGATGGAGGAGAATGGGAACAAATTATTTTAGAATCTGGTATTTATCCAAATGAAGGTACTGGTACTGAAGATGATATGTTAGATTTACTATGGCCAAGAGCAACTGCTGGTGGTGCAGATGGAAATTCTATACATTTAATTGCTGTAACTGAATATGATGAAGAATCAGGACAAATGTATCTTGAACAAGATAGAACCTTAGTTTATTATCGTTCTACTGATAATGGAGAAACATGGGATGATGCAAAAACATTTCCTTTGATATCTGATAGTACTTTTGCTAATTTTATGAGTGGAGATAATTATTCTATAAGTACAAATGGTGATCATATTGCTGTTGCTTTTGGTATGGGAGATGCTAACGGAACATTAATAGATGTAGATGTTGACGGTGTTTATGATAAGATAAGAACAATAGATGGCGTTGGTAATGTATTAATTGATAATGATGGTAAAGTTCATATGTTTTTTGGGTCTGCTTGTGTTTTTGATAATGATGAAGATCCTGGTACATATTATTACCCAACTATGGATGGTTTATATTACTGGAATGAAGATATGGGTGAACCTTTACTTCCTCCAGAAAATTATGATCCTGCAGAATGGGTAGAAAGCGAATATTTTGCAAAAAATTTTATCGAAGATAAATGGTTAATTACAGTTATGAAACCAGAAAATTTTGAGCCTCCACAAGAAGGAGAACATTATCTGGATACTATAACAGTTAGAGATTATTATGAATTATATGATCCTAATTATGATGTTGAAGATTTTGATTATTTTAAATTAACATCTAATGCTATTCCAATTTTATTCTCAGAAGTAGATAGTGTACATTTTAATGGACAAATTTATACAACTCCAGCAAGTATGAGAGATACTATTGCTGCTTTTGCTTATGGAAAATCTGATGAACATTCTAGTTATCCGGGAGGATCTTTAATTGGTATGATGACATCTGGAATAGATGCATCAGGAAATATTTTCCTTGCTTATTCAGCAACTATGGATACTCTGAATATACATAGTGTTACACAAATGTCTCATAAACACGTTTTTGTAGCATCTCATAATGTAAATCACCCAGATGGTGTTTGGAGTACTCCTATAGATCTTACTAGTGAAAATAATTTTAATTTTGAAGAAGGAGTTTTTCCTGTTATAGCAAGACGTGTTGATGATAAAGTGAGAGTTATGTATTTATCAAGTGAGCATACAAGTGTAGGTGAAGGAACACATAATGATGGAGACGTTTATCTTGTGGAACAAAATTTCAATAAATTTGTAACTGTTAATGTTGCTGATTTTGATAACAATATTATTGTTGACATTAATAAGCCAGAAGCTGATATCACAAAAATTGATTTTTATCCAAATCCTATAAAAGATAATTTTAAAATTAAATTTAATGTAAAAGAAAAATCTAATATAAATATCAAATTAAACAACATTGTTGGACAAAATGTAATGACACTTGAAAATACAAATTTCAAAGGTTCTTATGATAAAACGTTCAATGATATTGAAAATTTAAAAAACGGTGTTTATTTCTTAGAAATAAAAATTGGTGACGAAACTCAAACACAAAAATTAATTATTAATAAATAATTTTTAATTTTAAATTATAAAAAAATCCTCAAATTTCTTTGAGGATTTTTTTTTATAAAAAAATATTTTTGCTAATTTTTGGAACAATTTTTAAATTCTCAGAAATTTCAAATAATGTTTTTATTGCTTTTTTACCATCGAAAGATAAGTTTTTTGTGTAATGATTAACATATAAATTAATATGTTTATAAATTACATCTTCGCTCATTTCTTGAGAATATTTTTTTATAAAAGCAAAACTTTCCTTAGGATTTGCGAAAGCAAAATCTACACTTCTTTTTAAAATCCTATTGATTTTTAATTGTAAATTTCTTTCTAATTTATTGTTTACAACTATCGCTCCCAGAGGAATTGGCATTTGGGTTTTATTTTCCCAGAATTCTCCTAAATCTATAATTTTTTTTAGATTTCTCTTCTTATAAGTAAACCTATTTTCGTGAATAATTAAACCTGCATCAAATCTATCAGAAATTATTGCATTTTCTATTTCGGAAAATAGAAACTCTTTTTTATTTTTTGCTTCTGGAAATGCAATTTTTAACAATAAATTTGCTGTGGTTTTTTCGCCCGGAATTGCAATTTTTATGTCATTAATTTCTTCTAAAGAAATATCTTTTTTACTAATTAAAATAGGTCCATTTTTATAACCAATTGCACTTCCATAATCAAGAATTGTATAATTTTCACTAAGATAACAATAAGCATGATAGCTCATTTTTACAATATCTATATTTTTTTTTAATGCTTTATAATTTAATTCTTCAACGTCAGCAAGAATTAATTCAAATTCTAAACCCTCAGTATTTATTTTATGGTGCAACATTGCATCAAAAATAAATGTATCATTTGGACAAGTAGAAATCCCAAGTTTTAATTTCATATTTTATTTAAAATTAAAAAAAAATTTTCAAAAAAATAACCAAAATTTTAATATTTTTAAAAAAAAATTTTAAAAAAAATTTATTATGAATAATATTAATTTTTCACATTTACCAATTAATAGAAAAGAAGTTTCTATAAGAAATTGGAAAGAATTAGATGTAATTTTATTTACTGGAGATGCTTATGTTGATCATCCATCTTTTGGTGCTGCTATAATTGGTAGAATTTTGGAAAGTCAAAATTTAAAAGTTGCAATTGTTCCCCAGCCAAACTGGCGAGACGATTTAAGAGATTTTAAAAAACTCGGAAAACCAAAATTATTTTTTGCTGTAACTTCAGGAAATATGGATTCTATGGTAAATCATTATACAGCAAATTTGCGTTTACGTTCTAATGATGCTTATTCCATTGATGGAAAACCAAATTTTAGACCAGATTATGCAACTACGGTTTATTCAATTATTTTAAAGAATTTATATCCAGATATTCCAATAGTTATTGGAGGAATAGAAGCTTCTTTGCGTCGTTTTACTCATTATAATTTTTGGTCTAATAGTTTGAAAAAGAGTATTTTAAAAGATAGTAAAGCTGATTTGTTAATTTACGGTATGGCAGAAAAAACTTTAATTGAATTGGTAGAAAACTTGAAAAAAAATGTTAAATTTAAAGAAATAAAAAATTTAAGACAAACCGCATTTCTTCAGAAGAAGAACGATTTTTTATCAAAAAAATGGGAGATAATAAAATTATTTTCTCACAAAGAATGTTTAAAAAATAAAATAAAATTTGCAAAAAATTTCGTAAAAATAGAAAAAGAATCAAATAGATTTTTATCTAATAAAAGAATTTTACAAGAATTTGATAATGAAATACTTGTTGTTAATCCACCAAATGATAGTTTATCCGAAAAAGAAATGGATAAAATTTATGATTTACCTTTTACTCGTTTACCGCATCCAAAATACAAAAATAAAATTATTCCAGCTTATGAAATGATAAAATTTTCTGTAACTATTCATAGGTCTTGTTTTGGTGGCTGTAGTTTTTGCACTATTTCTGCTCATCAAGGTAAACAAATTAGTTCTCGTTCAGAAAGTTCCATTTTGAAAGAAGTAAAAAATATCACAAAAATGAAAGATTTTAAATCTTATTTATCTGATGTCGGCGGACCTTCGGCAAATATGTATAAAATGAATGCAAAAAATTTAGAAATTTGTAAAAAATGTGAAAGTCCATCTTGTATTTTTCCAAAAATTTGTAAAAATTTAAATACCAATCATGATAATTTAATAAAATTATATAAAAAAATCAATAAAATTCCAGAAATAAAAAAAGCATTCATCGGAAGTGGAATAAGATATGATTTATTTTTTGACGAAAATCAAGAAATAAAAAATACAAAATTGGAATATTTAAAACAATTATTAAAATTTCATGTTTCCGGACGTTTAAAAGTTGCACCTGAACATACTAATAAAAAAGTTTTAAATTGTATGAGGAAACCCTCTTTTGATTTATTTATGAAATTCAATAAAATTTTTAAAATTATTAATAATAAAAATAATTTAAAATTATCACTTATTCCATATTTTATTTCCAGTCATCCAGAAAGTACAGAAAATTCTATGGCAGAACTTTCTGAAATCACAAAAAAATTGAATTTTAAATTGGAACAAGTGCAAGATTTTACTCCAACACCTATGACTTTATCAAGTGTAATGTTTTATACAGAAATAAATCCATATACTTTAAAAAAAGTTTTTGTCGCAAAAACGAAAAAAGATAAATTAAATCAAAAGAAATATTTTTTTTGGCAAAAAAAAAATTATAATTAATTTTGTAATTAAAAAAAATTATGGAAGTTTTAGAAAATTTAAAAAAATATAAAATAATACTTGCTTCAAATTCTAAAAATTTAAAAAAGGAAGAAGTGGCGATTTTTTTATCTAAAAAAAAAGCAAGATCTTTAGAAAAAAAAATTTCTGATAATGAAATATTTATAACTGCAGATACTATCGTTTGTTTCGAAGATGAAATTTTAGGTAAACCAAAAAATGAAAAAGAGGCACAAGAAATGCTTAATAAACTTTCAAATAATAAACACGAAGTAATTACTGGAGTTTGTGTTTTTAGTAAAAAAAAGGAAAAAAATTTTTTTACGAAAACAGACGTTTTTTTTAAAGAAATTTCTGTTGAAGAAATTAATTATTATATTAAAAATTATAAACCTTTCGATAAAGCTGGTGCTTATGGTATTCAAGAATGGATAGGTTTAGCGTTTGTAGAAAAAATTGAAGGCTCATATTTTAATGTTGTTGGTTTACCAATTTCAAAATTATATGATGTTTTAAAAAAATTTTAGAATAAAAAACAATTTTTATAAAAATTTAAATTATGCGAAAAAAGTTGAAAGAAACAAAGTTTGTAAAATATTATGGAGATTTAGAAAAATCTTTATTAGAACAAATTTGGGAAAATAAAGATGGAAATATGACAGATGATGATTATAAAAAAGAAATGAGAAATTATTTATATTTTGTTTCTAATTATAATTTTAAGTTTTCATTAATAGACACAAGACTTTTTAATTATATTATTACTCCAGAAATCCAAGAATGGGTAGATAAAAAAATATCTATCATAACTAAAAATATAGTAAAAAAAATAATTAAAAAATGGATTAGAATATCAAGAAATTCTATTTTTTGAAGATATAAATGAAGCAAAAAATTGTTTTTAAAAATAATTTTATAATTCTACAATTTTTTCAAAGAATTAGAAAAATTTAAAGCTATAAGTCTTTCATAATTATCTCCGGGTCTTGATAAGAATACATAAATTATGTAATCATTTTCTGTTTCATAATTATTGCCTTCGAAAAAGTTCTCTTTTATTTCTTGAGTTTTTTTTGAAGCAAAAATATAAGAAAAATTGTAAAGACCTTGTTTTAAATATAATTTTAATTGATAACTTTTTTTTTCAAAATTATAAATCATTTTATTTTCTTTATTAATTTTCCAATTTGTAAGTGCTCCAAAAACATAAATATCTCCATCTAAGAAAGGTATTTCGTATGGAAAATTAAAAAAAACATAAGCATAATCTGCGGAAATTTCTATTTCATTCATAGATCTTCTTAAATCAATAAAAAATTTACCATTAAAATCCTCGTAATAACGATAATCATCAAAATTCCTGCTTTTGCCATTTTCTATAAGCACCCTATAAATACTATCTGTAAAAAAAATCTTTTCAACTCCTTCAGATTCAAAATCGAAAGTTTTTATGTCAAAAAAACGAAATTCATTTCCTCCGAGAAAAATATTTTCTTTTTCAAAATTATAAATTAGTTCATTTTCCTTAATAAATTTAGCTTCTAAATTTTTTTTAGAATTATCCCATCGTCCATTTTGAGTAACTATAACTTTCAAATCATTAAAAGGATTTCTTATTGGAAAAGAACTTGTTTCTATAATAAAATCAATTTCTTGTCCATTGTCAAAAAAATTTAGATTTTGCGGTCTATGAATATCTGTTTTAATTTCTACAAGATGCTCAACTATAGAAAATCGCTTCGTCAAAATGACATTATTTTTTTCAAAATCCTCATAAACCATTAAAATATAATTTCCAGAAATTTTAAATTTTATGTCCTCATTTGGAAAAATTAAATAAAATTCAAAATCAGAAATTTGATTTTCTTCGAAACCGTCTAAATAATCAAAAGTCATTAGTTCTGAACTTTCCCAATCAGAATTGCAATGAATAAAAGTATATGAATAATCTTTCGTGTCATTGGACAAATCATCAAAACTTAATTTTTCAATAATTGGCGGAGCAAGTTGCCACCCATTTTTATGTAATTGAACAGTTTTTATATTCTTTTTATAAATGTAATCTTCAAAAAAATTTTCTTGAGAAAAAACACTAATTTTTAATAAAATTAAAAATATAAAAACATAAATTTTCTTTTTCATTTTTCAAAAAAAATTAAATTTCAAATAAAAAGATTAAAATTTTAAATGAATTAAAAAAAAATTTCAAGCTGTACAAACTTAAATTTTTTTTCAAAAAATCAAATATTTTATTAAAAAAAATTTTTTTCAAAAAAACGACCAAATTTTTAATTTTTAATAAAATTTTTTTCAAAAAAACGACCAAATTTTAATGATTTTAAATTAAAAAAAAATTTTTCAAAAAAACGACCAATTTTTTATGAATTTTTTTAATTAAAAAAAATTTTTTCAAAAAAACGACCAAAATTTTAATATTTAAAAAAAAACAATATTGGACATCAAAATGTTAAAAAAATTTTTTTCAAAAAAACGACCAAAATTTTAATGATTTTAAAAAAATTATT
>NBLL01000092.1 GCA_002084355.1 Bacteroidetes bacterium 4572_128
ATATAAATACAGGGTCAGGAGGTTCGCTTTCAAATTCTAGTGATGCATATAATTTTACAGTTTGTGATGGAAACTTATATTTTATTACTGGTGATAATATGGGATACCCACAAAAAATATATAAATATACTGGTTCTGGTGAACCAACAATTATTAAAGAAAGTACTTATTTAAAAGAATTGGTTGTTCTTGGAACAGATTTGTATTTTGTTGCTAGGAATGGAAATTCTGACCCTGTTGCTAATCAAGAGTCATTATATAAATATACAGGATCTGGCAGCCCTACAGCTCTTACTGGATCAGATCTTTTATATGTAGATGAACCTACAGTCTTTAATGGCGAAATTTATTTCAGTGCTATGACAGATGCATATGAGGTAAAGTTACATAAATATAATGGAAGTACTGTTTCTCAAGTAGGAACAACAGATGTTTGTTATACTCAACCATCATTTAAGATGGACGTTTTTGATGGTAAATTATTTCTTGGTGCTACTAATGGATCAGATGGATATGAATATTTTGAATGTACTACTGCCGGTAGTTTTTCTATGATAAAAGATATAAACACGAGTGGGGATGCTTTTAATTATCATCTTCATAATGGAAATACATATGACACAAAATCTGGTACACGTATAGTTACCACTTGGGGCGAAATATTTTTTATTGCAAATGATGGCACAAATGGACAACAACTATGGCGTTATGATGGTACGGATGCAAAAAAATTAGATAATGTTGGAAGTGAACCTTGGTATGTTGAAAATGGAAATTATTGTACAGAATATGATCATGATTTTACATCTTGGAATGAAGACATAACACAATTATTTGAATTTGATGGAAGAGTTTTCTTTCAGGGAAATGATGGGACTAATGGAAAAGAAATATGGGCTTATTATCCAACAACCTTCTGACTTAAATGTAAATTATCTCACAATAAATGCAGGAAAAACTTTGACTGTAAATTCTGGTATTACATTAAACACAAAACGAAATTTAATAAATAATGGAACTATAACAAATAACGGTACTATAGTTTCTGAAAATGCAAGTTTTACTACGGAAGCTTTCAACGGAACTTTTTTAAACTCTGCTACTGTAAATAATAACGGTTCAATAACTACTAAAGAAAATTTTGAAAATACAGGAACTGTAAATAATAACGGTTCAATAACTACTGAAGAAAATTTTGAAAATACAGGAACTGTAAATAATTACAGTAAAATAACTACAAATGGAAGTCTTGAAAACACAGGAACTTTCACGAGTAAATCTAGTGCAAGTGGTACTGGTTCTTTAATTGTAAACGGAACTTCTACAGGTGATAGGGAGATAATTTAAGTGTAGGAAAAGGATATGCCATTTGGAGAACAGCAGAAACAGAAGATATTGCAACTTTCACAGGAACTTTAACGACAAATGATTTTTCTCCATCTATAGTTAAAGTTACTGGAATAGATACATCTTTGAATTTTATTGGAAACCCTTTTTCTTGTGCAATAAATGGAAATATACACACTTGGACAAAAACCAATGTAAATAATACAATTAAAATTTGGGACGGAGCACAATATTTAGACTGGAATGGTTCTGCTGGAACTATAACAGGTGGAATTATTCCTACATCTCAAAGTTTTTTTATAATAGTTACTGGAGACACTCCAAGCATTACAATTCCAGCAAGCGACAGAACTCATAACACAGCTAAGATTTATAAAAATAATGAAATTTTACCAAATTTATTAACATTGAAAGTAGAAGGCGGTGGTTATGAATATATAGACCAGACTTTTATGAATTTCAAAGAAAATGCTACGGATGATTTTGATGGTGAATTTGATGTGAAAAAATGGTTTGGAATAGACCTTGCTCCGCAATTGTATAGCGTTATTTATGAAGGAATGAATCTGTCCATTAATACTATGCAAAATTTAGAAAGTGAACGAATTGTAAATTTAGCTTTTCATGTTGAAAATTCTGGCATTTATAAAATTACTGCCAATGGTTTAGAAAGTTTTACAACAGACCATTTTATTTACCTTGAAGATCTTGCTATGAATGAAATGATAAATTTATCTGAAAATCCTATTTACGAATTTTCTTACCAACAGGGCGAGGATATAAACCGTTTTAGAGTTCATTTTTTGGATGAGCAATATGTTGAAATGGAAAATATTAATAAAGAAGAAAATCCTTATTTCATTTATTCTAATAAAAATAAAATTTTCATCAGAAATAAAAGTAATAATTTAAATGAAAATATTAAACTCGAAGTTTATTCTATTTTAGGAATTAAAATTTTTAGTGAAAATTTAGAAAATTCTAAGATGTCTAATTTTGAATTAAATGTAGAAAATGGAAATTATATAGTAAAAATAACTGACTCTAAAAACTCTTATTCAAAAAAAGTATTTTTAAAAAAATAATTAAAAAAATACCGATTTTGCAAAAAAAATTTTTTTAAAAAAATTCATATTTTTTTTAAAAAATTTTTTTTATATAAAATATTAAAAAAAAACGTTTTTTTGAAAAAAATTTTTTTTACGAAAAAGCATTTTTTTAAAATAAAACAATAATGAATATTTTTAGAAATATAAGTATAAAAAATAAATTTTTAACCATTTACATATTTGTGACTATTGTTTTATTATCTCTAATATTTAGAGAATATTATGTTTTAACAAAAATAAAAAATTTAGAAAAAGACATTTTTGATAGTTTTGAATTTTATAATTCTGTAAAAAAGATACAAAATCACCTTTCAGATTATTTATTATATAATGTTCAAATGTCTGGTGTAGAAAATTTGGATGATTTAAAATATTTTCTGGAAAAAAACGAATTTTCTAATTATGATTTTAAAAATGAAATTAATGAAATAAAGAAATTTTCAAAATGCTGGAAAGGAAATAATAATCCAATAAAAGACAGTATCGTTCCATATATAAAAAAAATTAATAAAACTTATAAAGAAGAAATTATTCCTTCTTTTTCATTATTAAAATTAAAAAAAAGAAGACATTTTGTGAAAATGTTTAATTGCAAAAATCAACTATTAGATTCCACATATAATATAAAAAAAAATCGCTTTAATTTTTATGAAATTTTAGAAAAACATCAAAAAGAAGTATTTGAAATTTCTATTCTTTTAGAAAAAAATATAAATAAAGAAAAAAACAGATTAGATGAATTAATTTATTTATCTGAAAAAGTTCAAAAAAATTCAAAAATAAAAATAAAAAAACTATTAAATACTTCTAATGTTGAAAAAATTATTTCCATTTTATTTATTGTAATTACAATTGCAATTGTAATTTTTATTTCAAGTATTATAATTAAATCTCTACAAAAATTGCAAAAATATGTTTCTGTTTTATCAAAAGGAAATTTTCAAGAAGAATTAAATATAGAAAATAATGATGAAATAGGGAAAATTATTTTTGACATAAATTTATTAAATAATAGTTTAAGAAAAATGAGTTTATTTTTTACGGAAATAAAAAAAGGAAATTTTAATAAAAAAATTACTTCTTTTTCTCATAAAAGTGAAATTGGAAAAGCATTATTTGAAATGAGAGATAGCTTATTAAAAATTAATCTAGATAGGAAAAAAATAGTTATAGAAGAGAAAAAAAGAAACTGGGCTAATAAAGGCGTTTCTTTAATTGCCGATGTTCTGAGAAAAAGAGAGAAAAATATTGAAAAACTTGGTGATAATATTATTGCAGAAATTGTAAGATATTTAAAAGCAAATCAAGGGGGGTTATTTTTATTAAATAAAGTAGAAAAAAATAATGAATATTTAGAAATGATTTCTTCTTTTGCTTATGATAAAAAAAAATTTATTAATAAAAAAATTAAAGTTGGAGAAGGTTTGCTCGGTGCTTCTGTATTAGAAAAAGAAATTATTAATATTACTGAAATTCCTGAGGAATATATAGAAATTTCTTCCGGACTTGGCGAAGCAAATCCAAAAAACCTATTGATTAGTCCATTAAATTTAGAAAATGAAATACTTGGAGTTATAGAAATAGCATCTTTTTCAAAATTTAAAGATTATGAAATAGAATTTATAGAAAGAATTGCTGAAAATATTGCTTCTGTAATTTCAACTCAGAAAATTAATGAACAAACAAGTTTGTTTTTAAAAAATGCACAAAATCAAAAAGAACTGCTTATTTCACAAGAAGAAGAAATGAGACAAAATTTAGAGGAATTAAAAGCAACGCAGGAAGAAATGAACAGAAAAGAAGGAGAAGCAAGAGGCTTTATTAATGCTATTGATAATACTCTTGTTTATGCAGATTTTGAGCTGAACGGAAAATTTATAAGAGCAAGCGATAAATTTTTAAAAATCTTTAATATAAATATAACTCATGATTTAGAAATTTTTGATTTTATAAAAGATGATTTTCAATTAAAGTTTGAAAAACTATGGGATAATTTAATAAAAAACGGTGAAAATTTTGAAAAAAAATTATTTTTAAAAACTCATAATAATAAAGAAATATTGATTTGGCTTTATTTGGCTCCTGTTTATGATATTAGAAATAGAATAAATAAAATTTTATTTATTGCTTTTGATGTTTTTGAAAAAAATCAAATTTATGAAACTATAATTAATAAGAATTTTGCTAATTGTGAGGTAAATAAAGATGGAAGTTTTGTGAAAATAAATAATAAATTCTCAGAAATATTTGGTTTTTCAGATAATGAAATAAAAAGTTTAAATATATTTGATTTTGTTCAAATGGAAGATAAAAATGAAATTAAAAATATTTTTGAAAATTTAAAAAATAAAAAAATATTTTCAAAAAAGATAATTCTAAAAACAAAAACCGAATTTATTAAAACAAAAATTCATTTCAATTATATTGAAAATATTAGCATAAAAGAAAAAATTTATATAACATTTGAAATTTGTAAATATTAAATAAAAATTATTTTTATGAAAAAAAACTTTTTTTCAATTATTATTATTTTATTTTGTTTTTCATCTTTTTCGCAGAATTTTAAAGGTGGAATTGCTTTAGGAATTACTGCAAGTCAAATAGACGGAGATAAAAATTCTGGTTATAATAAATTAGGTTTTAATTTGCGTACTTTTGTAAAAAGGAATTTTACAGAAAAATGGCAAGGACAATTAGAAATTGGTTTTTTGCAAAAAGGAACTAAATTTACGGAAAAACTTGATAACGATGGAAAAATAGAAAATAGAATTAATTTGAATTATTTAGAAACTCCTATTTTGATAAATTATATTTTTAGCGAAAAATTTGATTTTTCATTTGGTATTTCGCCATCATATTTGATAGGTTTTTCATCTGAAATAAATAAAGTAGATTACACAGACGATTTAGATAAATTAAATGATTTTGATGCTTCAGCTTTAGTTTCTGTAAATTATAAATTGACAGAAAAATTCCTTTTAAATATTCGTATGAACTATTCTTTTTTGCCACTAAAATCCATTACACCGTTTTGGTTTAATAATTGTATTTCTACGTGTTTATATTATCAAATTAATTGATAAAATTAAAAAATATTAAAATTTTCACGATTTTTGAAAAAAATTTTTTTTTTAATAATTTAAAAATCATTAAAAAATTGGCGTTTTTTGGAGAAATTTTTTTTAATTATTAAAATATTGGCGTTTTTTGGAAAAATTTTTTTAAAAAAATCATTAAAATTTTCACGATTTTTGAAAAAAATTTTTTTTTTAATAATTTAAAAATCATTAAAAAATTGGCGTTTTTTGGAAAAAAATTTTTAATTATTAAAATTTTGGCGTTTTTTGGAAAAATTTTTTTTAAAAAAAATCATTAAAAAATTGACGTTTTTTGGAAAAAATTTTTTATAATTAAAAAAAATCATTAAAAAATTGGCGTTTTTTGAAAAAAATTTTTTTTAAAAATATTAAAATTTTGGCGTTTTTTGAAAAAAAATTTTCAACCTGTACAAACCTAAATTTTTTTGAAAAAAATGCCAATTTTTTGGGTTTGTATGTTGAAAAAAATTTATTGAAAATAAATTTTCCCAAAAAAGCGCTAAAAAAATTTTTCAAAAAAACAGGTAATTTTTTGGGTTTGTACAGGTTGAAAATTTTTTTTTAATTATAAAAAAATCATTAAAATTTTGGCGTTTTTTGGAAAAAAGTTTTTTTTAAAAAATATTAAAATTTTGGCGTTTTTTGGAAAAAATTTTTTTTAATAATTTAAAAATCATTAAAATTTTGGCATTTTTTGGAAAAAATTTTTTTTTAAAAATATTAAAATTTTGGCGTTTTTTGAAAAAAATTTTTTTAAAAAATATTAAAATTTTGGCGTTTTTTGAAAAAAATTTTTTTTAATAATTTAAAAATCATTAAAATTTTGGCGTTTTTTGGAAAATTTTTTTTTAATTATAAAATTCATTAAAATTTATCGTTTTTTTGGAAAAAAATTTTTTTTAATTTGAAAATTTGAAAAAAAAATATCCATAAATTTTTAATTTATGGATATTTTTTTTATTTCAAAATAATTATTTAATAATTATTTTTGCGTTTA
>NBLL01000093.1 GCA_002084355.1 Bacteroidetes bacterium 4572_128
TAGTTAGGTTAAAAAAGTTTAATCTAAAAACACCTTGAATATAAGAAGAGGCATTAAAAAGAGCATTAATATCTTCTTTTTTGGATTTCTCCGTATATTCAATGTTTTCATCTTTCATAAAAGCATCTACAAAAAATTCTGTACCTACAGTAAATTTTATACGGTGATTAAATTTGTAATATAATAATAATGATGGTTTTATTTTCACAGTAAGATTTTCTATTTCAGAATAAATTGTGTCAGCATTAGTAGAATTAATTTCTTTGCTTTGAATAATTAAATTTACTTTTGAAATTAAATTTACTTTTTTATTATTATATAAATTATATTTTGCTTCATTATAAATGGTTTCTGTTTTAAGAATAGTTTTATGTCTTTTATCAATATCTAAATTAGTAAGGTCTTTTACTTCATAATTATCTATCAAAGTTTTAAAAGAAAAATTTTTATATCTATATTTCAAAGAAAAAAAATTAGGTTTTATATCTGATTCATTTCTCAAACTAACGATATCACTTATTCCATGTTCTGACCAATTCCTCATATCATAAAAAGCAAGATGCTCTTTGTTACTTCTTTGTCCATATCCGCTAAAAAATTGAATACTTAAATCTGAATTTTGCCAATTTTTCCTAAAAAACAAACCAAAATTATTTCTTACTAACATACCGTCAGCTTTACCTTTTACCCAAAAAACATCTAATCCTTCTGTATCTTTTGAATTATAAGTAATAATATTTATTACCGCAAACTCTGCAAAACCACCGTAATCTGCCGAACCAGCACCTCTAATAATTTCTATTCGTTTTATCATATCTACAGGAAAACGATTTCCAAAATATAATTTTCCTGTAAAAATTTCATTAAATTCTTGACCGTCTATCATCATTAAAACTTTCCCTTCATTTGACCAGTTTCCACGAATACCAAGTCCAACTTTTCCTTTTTCATCTAATGCAAAATGAAAACTTGGAACAAGTTTTAAAATATCTATTAAATCTCTTGCGCCGGATTTTCTAATTTTTTCTTCATTTATAATTGTAATTATATTTGGAGCATTTCGTGTAGAAAATATATTTCGTGTAGAAATTTTTGTTGTTTTATTTAATTCTTCTTCTAATTCACTACATTTTTTTCTTCCTTTTAATTTTCCAATTGCATCTAAATCAATATCATAAATTTCCTCTAAATTTTTATATTGGTTTCTAAATTTTTTCTTATGTTTTTTAAAAAAAATAAAACTTGTATCTAAATATTCTTTTTTATTTTTTACGAAAGAGTCTATACTAAAAAAACGTATATTAAAGATAGAATCTAATTTAGAAACACTTATTTTGAATGTTGAATCAATAAGTTTTATATTAAAAATTGTATCATAAAAAACTTTACTTTTAGTTGTATCTTGTCCAGATAAATTAAAAGCAATAGAATAAAAAAAAACAAATATTAAATTTATTAATAATTTATTCATAATTAAAATTTGAAATAAAAATACAAAATTAAAAAAAATAAAGATTTTAATAAAAATTAAAAAAAAATTTTTAATTTTGTAATTTAAATTTATTCATTATGATTTCTAAGGAAAAAAATTATTATATATTTCTAAAAAAAAGATATTTGTTTCCGCAAGGTGAATTTGAAGTGAAAAACAATTTTTTATTTTTTAATGGTATAGATTTAAATGAAATTATAAAAAAATATTCTACACCTCTACGAATAAGTTTTTTACCAAAAATAACAGAAAATATAGAGAAATCATTTTTTTTATTTAAAAAAGTAATGTCGGAAATAAATTACGAAGGAGAGTATTTTTATGCTTACTGTACTAAAACATCTCCTTTTTCTTTTATTTTAGACAAAATGTTAAAAGAGAGATTTAAAAATTTTGGTATAGAAATTTCATCATCTTTCGATATTGAAATAATTAGAAACTTATATAAAAAGAATATTTTCACAAAAAAAAATTTTTTAATATGTAATGGTTTCAAAACAGAAAATTACATATCCGGAATTTTAGAACTTTACAGAAAAGGCTTAAAAAATATTATAACAATAATAGATAATCAAGATGAAATTTATAAATATAATTTAAAATCTGATGAAAAATTAAATATTGGAATTAGATTAATGACAAGAGAAAATTTTCATCCAAATTTAAAAAATTCTCGTTTTGGTATATCAGAAAAAAACTTTTTTTCTTTTTATCAAAAAAATATAAAAAATAATTCAAAATTTCGTTTAAAATTATTACATTTATTTGCAGGTTCATTTTTATTTCAAAATGAAAACAATTTTTGTATTGAAATAGAAAAAATTATAAATTTGTATTGTGTTTTGAAAAAAGATGGTTCTACAGATTTAGATAGTATAAATATTGGTGGAGGTTTTCCTGCAAAGTTTAGTTTAGATTTTAATTTTGATTTTGAGGAAACTATTTTTAAAATTATAAATATAATATATTTAATTTGTGAAAAAGAAAATGTTAAAGTTCCAAATATTTTTACGGAATTTGGAACTTATACTGTTGCTGAAAGTGGAGCAATAATAGCTTCTGTTATTGGAGAAAAAAATGAAAATAATAAAGAAAAATGGTATATTTTAAATACTTCGTTTTTTTCTACTATTCCAAATGTATGTTCTTTTAATAAGAAGTATATTTGTTTGCCAATAAACAACTGGAATAAATCTTATGAAGAAGTAAATATTGGTGGTTTGACTTGTGATAATTCTGATTTTTATAATAAAGAAAGAAATATAGAAGAATTAGTTTTACCTTTGAAAGAAGAAAAAAAAGATTTATATTTAGGTTTTTTTAACACTGGTGCTTATGAGGAAGTTTTGGGTTCTTATTCTGGTTTGCAGCATTGTTTAATTCCGTCACCTAAACATATAATTATAGATATAAAAAAAGATGGAAGTTTTGATTATTTTCTTTTCAAAAAAGAACAAAAAGAAAAAGAAATATTAAAAATTTTAGGTTTTTAATGAAAAAAATTTTTATAAAAAAATTTTTATTACATTTGAATCTTGTAAATTGATTGTTATTTTGCGAAAAATGAAATATAAATATTTGTTATCTCTTGTTTTGTTAATTGTTATTTTACAATATTCTTGTGTAGATGTTCTTGAAAGTAGTCAAGAAGGAGTTATAGAATATGAAGTAGAATACCTTGAAGATGAAGATGAATTGCCAATAATTGCTATTTTACCTTCTAAGATGCATCTTTCTTTTAAAAAAGGATTTTCAACAAGCAAAATGAGTGGTTTTATGATGGGACAGAAATACTTTTTTGAAACAAATTCTGAGGATTTTGCTTTTGGTTATATAGAAGATAAAAATTTAAAAACAGATTCTATAATAGAAGAAACAAAAAAAATTGCTGGATATTTATGTAATAAAGCAATTATAAAATTACCTTATAAGGATTTACCAAAAGCAGAAATTTATTATACCGATGAAATAAGAATAGATAATTCTACAGATTATCATCCTTATAAATCTATAAACGGTGCTTTAATGAAATTTGAAATTAAAATGATAGGAATAAGAATGAGGTTCACAGCAAAAAGCGTAAAATTCATAAAAATAGAACAAGAAACATTCGAGATTTCTGAAAGCTTCAAAAAAATGACAAAAGAAGAATTAACAAAATTCCTAAGTGATAAAATTACACGAAAAAAATAAATTTTTTATAAAAAATTAACAATTTTTGAGAATTATTTTTTTATAAATAAAATTAATATATTTTTTTTTTATTTTAGCATTTTATTTGTATAAATAAAAAAAAAAATATTTCAAAATAAAATAAAAAATTATGATTAGGAAAATGTATAAAGATTTTGACAAGTGGGATTTAGATGATTTAAAAAAAGAATTTAATATTTTGCAAAGCACAGATGAAGATCTTATGGAAAAATGGTTTTCTATGGAAAAAAACATTTCTAAGGAAGAGTTTGAAAAAATTAAAATTTTACGAAAAATTTTGCATAGAAGAGTCAATGCTTGGAACGAAAGTGAATTAAATTTTCGTTTTGTTGCTCCTCTTGTTTATTTAGTTGGGCTGGAAAGTATTACAGAAACTATTTTTTTAGATAGGAAAATTTTCAAAGAGATAAATAAGAAAATTTTAGGAGGAGAATTTGATTTGGCTTTTGGAACTGGAAGATATAATCCAAAAGAGATATATTTTTGTATGCACATGCATAAAAGAGAAAGAGGAAAAGTTACAAATCCATTAGCAGATTTATTAATTACTATGTTCACAATTCAATTAAATAACGAAGAAAAGCATCCTGTTTATGGTGCTTATGTTGTTGGAAGATTATGGTTTTTTGTAGTTATGGACAAACAAAAGTATTCTGTTAGTAAAGCATTCGATACAAGTAAAAAACAAGTATTTGAGGCATTTTCTCATTTAAAAAATTTAAAAAATTTAATTTAAAGTATTTTTATTTATGAATAAAAAACATTTTTTAAAAACATTTTTTGCTGCAATTATTGGTGGTTTAATAAGTATATTTATTTATAATATTCTGGAAGATTCAAAAGTTCCAATTATAGACAAATCTTTTGCAGATTCTATTAATTTGAGTGGAACGAGTTCTGATTTTACATTTGCAGCAGAACAATCTCTTTCTGGAGTTGTTCACGTTAAAACAAAATTTCAACAAAAGACAAAATATTATAGTAATCCTTTTGACTTTTTTTTCGGAGAGAAAATTTATAAATATACTCCTCCACCTGTTCTTTCTTCTGGCTCTGGTGTAATTATTTCTAAAAATGGTTATATTGTAACAAATAACCATGTTATTGATAAATCACAAGAAATAGAAGTAGTTTTAAACGACAAAAGAAGTTACCATGCAAAATTAATAGGAACAGACCCAAGCACTGATCTTGCAGTTTTAAAAATAGGCGAGAAAAATTTGCCGTTTTTAAATTATGGGAATTCTGATGAATTAAAAGTTGGTGAATGGGTAATTGCAGTTGGTAATCCTTTCAATTTAACTTCTACTGTAACAGCTGGAATAGTCAGTGCGAAAGCAAGAAATATAAATATTTTATCTAAACGTTTTGCAATAGAATCATTTATTCAAACTGACGCTGCCGTAAATCCGGGAAATAGTGGTGGTGCATTAGTAAATAGAAAAGGGGAACTTGTTGGAATTAACACAGCAATTGCTTCAAAAACTGGTTCTTATGTTGGTTATTCTTTTGCAATTCCTGTGAGTATAGTAAAAAAAATTGTTAAAGATATTATAGAATTTGGAAAAGTACAAAGAGCTTTTCTTGGCATTAATATCATCGAGATAAATTCAGAAAATTTAGAAAGTTTAGGAATGGATAAAATAGAAGGAATTTATGTTTCAAAAGTTAATGAAAATAGTGGTGCTGATAAATCTGGGATGAAAAAAGGTGATATTATTTTAAAAGTAGAGAATATTATTGTAAATAATAAAGCACAATTACTTGAGCAAATTAGTAAATATAGACCTGCTGATAAAATAAATATTACTGTCAAAAGTAATGGTAAATTAAAAAAATTAACTATTATTTTAAGAAATATAGATGGCAATACATCTTTATTTAAATTTGAAAATCCGTAAAAAAATTGATATTTTTGAAAACGAATCATAAAAAACCTAAAAATTAGGTTTGTATAGCTTAAATTTTTTTCAAAAAAGCAAATATTTTAATGATTTTAAAAATTAAAAAAAACGCCAATTTATTAATAATTTAAAATTTTTGGGTATTTTTTTTAAAAATCAAATCTCATAGAAAGTTTATAAACAAAATTATTTGCAGGTTTATTTGAAGAATATTCACCATATTTATAAAAAATTCCAAAACCATAGCTAGAATAAGATTTAAGGTCAAGAATGTTGTCTAATATTAAACCTGTTTCAAAATATGCTTTATCATAAGAATTTAGATTTTCATTTGGATTATTTTTATCACTTAAAAAACCAATTCCAATTGATTGCATAATAGAAATGCGAGGAGAATCAAGAAATTTAATTCTTGTATCTATGGGAAGTTTACCAAAAGTCTGTTTGAAGAAAAAATTTACAAATTTATCTGCATAAAATTCATTTAATTTCATAGTGTTAAAACTATTATCTGCTTCTATTGGAATTTTTGCTGCAAAACCACCATGTCCATTATACAAATCTAAATAACTAACTTGACCATCAATATAACCAACAAATAATTGTAAATAAGTTTTTCCAAAAATCCTGTTTAAAAAAGTTTTATAAATTTTTAATTCTAATTTGGAATATTCGAAATTAGAATTTAAATCTTTTATTCCTCTATATAAATTTAACCAAAATACAGGATATTTCGTTCCCATAGAAATTTTATTATTAAATAAAGAAGCATATTGTTCACGAAAAGCATAACGAAATTGTAAAGCTATTTCTGTTTGATGTAAATATTTTTTTGAAATATTTTCTTCATTTATATAAAAATAATTTTTTAAATATTTATTTTTCTGTGCAAGAAATAAATTTCCTTGTACATAATCTAAAGCCCTAAATTCAAAACCAACTTCTTTTTTCTCTTCTATGAACATATTTTTAATCATCATTTCTCTCATCCTATCAGAATTGAAAACTCCTGTGGAAGTAAAATTATCTTCTTTATGAAAAGAATAACCACCAATTTCATGCACATCATTTTCATAAGAAAAATAAAATTTATTTTCTTTAAATTTGTCAAAATAAATTTCTGTATTTCCACCATATTTAAAACTTTTATCTGTAAATCCATAAGAAAAATATCCTCCAACAGAAAACCATTTTGCAATTTTTTGATTTGTTTTTGCTCCAATTCCTAAAGCAAAACCTTCATATAAATTGTATCTAAATATTTTTGAAATGTCTAAATCCATAAAATAAACTGGAATATAGCCTCTAAAAAGTGTTTCCAAAATCCACAATTTTTTTTCAATATTATTAGCCTTAAAAGCACTGTCAATAATATGATAAGTAAATTTATCTCTTTTAGTTAAACTATCAATTCTATATTCATTCCAAAATTCTTCATCTTTTTTATGAGCATCTTCGTTAACTTCCAGAGCAATATGTCCAAATTCTTTTTTATTTAATTCGGGATTTAATTTAATATCTTTTAGATAACTTTTTCCTATTCCTATTAATTTAAAAGTTGCACCACCATCAGAACCCAAGACAATACTCTCAGAATTAATAATTAAATCTGTGTTCAATTGAGTTGGAAACCATTTTTTATGACCATTTTCTTCTATTAATTTGTAATTTTGTTGTATTTTCATACCAATAATTTCGTCTTTTTCGTATTTACTCGGCTCAGCAATAACTGACGAAATGGCATAACCATTAGTATTTATATGTAAAGTTCCTTTTAAACCTTTAAATTTTTTATTTTTTTTCGGTCTATAATAAATTATAAAAACAGTATCTTTATTTTCTATAATTGTATCTTTTATATCAAAAAAATACTTCCTTGTACTGCCTTTGCTTATTGGATTGAGATAAGTTATTTCAGAAAGTCTAATAAAATCTTCATAAAAAGATAAAGATTGTAATTGTGTTGCAAGTAAAGTAAAACTTTTATTTTCGAAACCAGAAGTACGAGAAGCGATAATTTCTTCTTTATTCCTCGATGGATACAAAAATTTTTTTTCGCTGACACTTTCCATTAAAAATAAATGTTGAGATTCGAAAAAATTTTTTATAGAAACTTTTGAAGAATCTGACGGTGTAGAATTAGTATCTAATGTGTTTCTAAAAGTGGTATCTTTTGATAGATTTTTTAAATAATCTGTTGTAATAACTAACTTATTATAAGATGTATAAGAAAAAGAAGACATATTTTCTGGATTATTTTTCTCTTTATTTTCTGTTGCTTTTTTAATAATTCTATGCGCTGGATTTTCTCCAGCCACAATAACAACTTCCTCAATTTCTATATGTTTAGCTTTTAATTTAACAAACAAAAAATTATTAAACCTTTCATTATTAATTTCTATTTTTTTACTTTCGTATAACCTTGATTCTGTGAATTATAAATTATACTTACAAAAGGTAAGCTTTCTTTAGTTTTTAAATCTATAACTTTTCCTGAAATTTCAAAATTTTGAGAAAAAATTTTTGCAGAAAAAATAAAAAGAATTAAAAAACTTAAAAATATTTTTTTCATTTTTTATTAAATTTTTTATCAAAGTTAAAAAACTTGGTCATTTTTGAAAAAAATTTTTCAACCTGTACAAACCTAAAGTTTTAGGTTTTTTTATGATTTTTTTTCAAATAAAGTTTTTTTTTTTAATAAAAAAAAAAACTTTATTTGAAAAAAAATTTTATGGAAAATACTAAAATAAAAATAGAAATAGAAAAATCTAATGAAAAAGCAACATTTTCTCCAAAAAAAAATGAAAATATGGTAA
>NBLL01000094.1 GCA_002084355.1 Bacteroidetes bacterium 4572_128
TTTTAAATAAAATTTTTTTTTCAAAAAAGCGTCATTTTTTTAACATTTTTTATTTTTAAAAAAAAATTTTTTTTCAAAAAAACGTCATTTTTTTAACATTTTTTTATTTTAAATAAAATTTTTTTTTCAAAAAAGTGTCATTTTTTTAACATTTTTTATTTTTAAAAAAAATTTTTTTTCAAAAAAACGTCATTTTTTTAACATTTTTTAATTTTAAATAAAATTTTTTTTTCAAAAAAGCGTCATTTTTTTAACATTTTTTATTTTACATTTTTTAATTTTAAATAAAATTTTTTTTTCAAAAAAATGTCATTTTTTTAACATTTTTTATTTTTAAAAAAAAATTTTTTTTTCAAAAAAGCGTCATTTTTTTTTTAATTATAAATTTCTCATTTTAAACTTAGTTTCTGTTACAAGCATTTAAATCTTTAAATGCAACTTTCAAACGCTCTACCATTTCTTTTTCACTTTCTCTTAGCCAAGTTCTTGGGTCATATTTTTTCTTATTTGGTTTATCATCTCCTTCTGGATTTCCTATTTGTGTTTGTAAATAATTTTTATTTTTTTCATAAAAATTTTTTACTCCTTTCCAGCTTGCCCATTGAGTGTCAGTGTCTATGTTCATTTTTATTACTCCGTAAGAAATTGCTTCTTTAATTTCTTCTTTTTTAGAACCAGAACCACCATGAAAAACTAAATCAACAGGAAACTTTTTTATGTTTAATTTCTCTGCGATATACTCCTGAGAATTTAATAAAATTTTTGGTTGTAATTTTACATTTCCCGGTTTATAAACACCGTGAACATTTCCAAAAGAAGCAGCAATTGTAAAATTCTCACTAATTTTAGTTAGCTCTTTATAAGCATAAAAAACTTCTTCTTTCTGAGTATAAAGAAGTGAATTATCTATTCCTGTATTATCTACACCGTCTTCTTCACCTCCTGTTATTCCAAGCTCAATTTCAAGGGACATATTTATTTTATCCATACGAGACAAATATTTTTTGCAAATTCCTATATTTTCTTCCAAGGTTTCTTCTGATAAGTCAAGCATATGAGAAGAAAATAAAGGTTTTTTATGGATTTTAAAATACTTTTCTCCTTCGTCCAACATACCATCTATCCAAGGAAGCAATTTTTTCGAAGCGTGGTCTGTGTGTAAAATTACCGCCACTCCATACAATCCTGCCATTTGGTGTATATGTTTTGCTCCGGAAATTGCTCCATAAATAGATGCTTCTAAATTTTCATTTGACAAAGATTTGCCTGCAAAAAAAGATGCTCCACCACTGGAAAACTGTATTATTACAGGAGAATTTATTAATCTTGCAGATTCCAAAACTGCATTAACAGAATTTGTTCCAATAACATTAACCGCAGGTAAAGCAA
The DNA here is from genome assembly GCA_002084355.1 of Bacteroidetes bacterium 4572_128. Classification (GTDB taxonomy): domain Bacteria; phylum Bacteroidota; class Bacteroidia; order Bacteroidales; family 4572-128; genus 4572-128. The sequence continues at coordinate 1,390 of NBLL01000094.1, forward strand.
AATTATTTGCCTTAGCAAATTGAAAAACTTTTTTAATGTCTTTTCCGTAAAGAACACCTGCTTTTAAAAATTTAAAAATTCCTTTTGACATAATTTTTATTTTATTTAATTCTTCAATTAAAAAAAAATATTTTATTTTAAAAATTTTATTTTAATTGAAATAAAATAAAATTATAAAAAATGGAAAATTTAATTTCAATTTTATACGCAGAAGACGAAGAAAGAATCCAAAGGACAGTTGGAAGAATGCTAAAAAGAAAATATAAAAACTTATTTTTAGCAAATGATGGAAGAGATGGATTGGAATCTTTTAAAAAAAATAAACAAGATTTAATTATTACCGATATTAGAATGCCATATTTAGACGGTTTATCTATGATTAAAAAAATCAAAGAAATAGAGCCAAATACAAAAATAATTGTAATGTCTGCATATACAGAAGCTAGTTATTTTTTAGAATCTATAGAAATTGGTGTGGACGGTTTTCTTATTAAACCAGTAATTAGAGAGAAATTATTTGAAATCGTAAAGAAAATTTCCGAAACAATTTTAATGGAGCGAAATTTAGAAATAAAAAATTTAGAAATAAAAAAACAAAATATAGAACTAAACGAAATAAATACCGAATTAGAAGAACTTTATGATAATTTGCAAGTTAGCGAACAAAAATATCACGCTTTATTTGATAATATGACAAGCGGTTTTACTTTGTTAGAGGCTGTAAAAAATAAAGAAAATGAAATTTTAGATTTTCGGTTTCTTGAAATTAATGAAAGTTTTAGGAAATTATTTTCGCCTTATTTCAATAAACTTGTTATTGGAAGAACGATAAAAAATTTGAAATTTGAAATTAGTAACGACCTGATAGAGGAATTTAAAAACGCAATTTTTATTGGTAGGAATATACGCATAGAATATTTTTTTAAAAAAAAGCGTCAATATTTTGAAATATTTATTTACAATCCGCAGAAAAATCAAGTTGCTGCAATTTACAATGATATTACAGAAAGAAAAAGATATTCCAAGAATTTACAAAAATTAAATCAACGTTTTTCTTTACATTTTAAAGAAACTCCACTCGCTTATATAGAATGGAATACTAATTTAGAAATCATTGATTGGAATCCGTCAGCAGAAAAAATTTTTTCTTATAATAAGAAAGAAATTATTGGAAAAAATATATTTAGTTTGATAGTTCCTGATAATTCAAAAAATGAAGTACTAAGTGACTGGACAAATTTAATTTATAAAAAACAAATGTCTAATAAAAGTACTGTTTTTAATCTAAGAAAAGACGGAAAAATAATAATTTGTGACTGGTATAATACGTCTTTAAGAGATAGAAATGGAAAAGTTATTGGACTTTCATCTCTTGTTCACGATATTACAGAAAAAACAGAAGCAGAAAAAAAATTAAAAGAACAAAATAAAAATATGGTAGAACAAAAAAAAGAAATAGAATCTCAAAATTTTGAATTGCAATCTTTAAATGAATCGCTCGACGATATCAATCAAGAAATACAAAATTCTAATATAAATCTTAAAAAAAGCGAAGAAAAATTAAACATTATATTAAATACTTTACCAACTCCAATTTTTGTAAAAGATGCTCAACATAAATGGTTGATAATAAATGATGCTTTTACAAAAATGTTTAATATAAAAAAAGAAGAACTCTTAGGGAAAAAAGGACATATTTTTTATTCTAAAAAACAAGCAAATAAAATTATTAAAAGAGAAGAATATATTTATAGCACAGGAAAAACAAAAGAATACGAAGAAAGATTCTTAGATATTAATAATAAAAAAAGAATTGTTATTAGCAAAAGATCTTTAATTAATGATACTGACGGAAATAAAATTCTACTTGGAATTATTACAGATATTTCTTACATAAGGGAACAGGAAAGAAGAGTAAAAAAAACACTCAGACAACAAAGCTTTTTATCTGATATCTCTTACGAATTTAATACTGCTGTGAATTTTTCTTTAAAAATGAAAAATGTTTTAAAAAAATTGGGCTTTTTAACTAATGTTAGTCGAGTTTATATTTTCGAAAAAAAATGTGATAACCAACTAAGAAAAACTTATTCTTGGTTTAATAAGAAAAAAGAATTATTTATTAAAAATAAAACAGTTTTTAATATATTAAATAATTGGAAATCTTGGCAAACAACAATATATTTCAAATAATATAAAAGAATTACCCGAAGAAATATACAAAATATATAAAGCACAAAATGTAAAATCTACTGTTGTATTACCAATTTTTGTGCGAAATGAAATTTTTGGCTTTATTACATTCGATGAATGTTTAGAAGAAAAAGAATGGGAAAAAACTGAATTAGAATTGCTTACTACAGTTTCAAATATTCTTTCTAATGCTTATGAAAGAAAAGAAACAGAAGAAAGAATTATAAAAGCAAAAAAAGAAGCAGACGCAGCAAATAAATCTAAAAGTTTATTTCTTGCAAATATGAGCCACGAAATTAGAACTCCAATGAATGCAATACTTGGATACAGTCGTTTATTATCGAGAATGGTAAATGAGAAAACACAAAAAAATTATATAGAAATAATTCAAACAAGTGGAAAGAATTTACTCGCAATTATTAATGATATTTTAGACCTCTCAAAAATAGAAGCTGGTAAATTGATGGTAGATTACAAATCAATAAACCCAAATATTATTTTTTCCGACATAAAAAATATTTTTAAATTAAAAGCTATAGAAAAAGAAATAGAATTTATTTCTGAAGTAGATAAAGAGATTCCAAAATCTCTTTTGTTAGACGAAACAAGACTAAGACAAATATTATTTAATCTTGTTGGAAATGCTATAAAATTTACAAGTAATGGTTTTGTAAAAATGTCCGTTGATAAAATTTATACTGATAATGAAAAAAGTAAATTAAATTTAATTTTCAAAGTAGAAGACACTGGAATAGGAATATCTAAAGACCAATTTGATGAAATTTTCGCCGCATTTAAACAGCAAAAAGGACAAGGAAATAAATTCGGTGGAACAGGTTTAGGTTTAACAATTACAAAAAGCCTTGTGGAAATTATGAACGGAGAAATTTTTTTCGAAAGTGAAATTGGAAAAGGAACTATTTTTACTGTGCTTTTAAAAGATGTTGTAGTTGGTTCTATTACAAATAAAATAAATAAAGATGTTTTTAAATTTGATAAAAATATCAATTTTTTAAACTCTAAAGTTTTAGTTGTTGAAGATAATAATTATAATATGAATCTTGTGAAATATATTTTAAATGCACAAAATATCAATATTTTAAAAGCTTTTAACGGACAAGAAGCAATAGAAATTTTAAAAACAGAAAAACCTGATTTGATTTTAATGGATATGAAAATGCCAATTATGGACGGTTATGAAGCAACAAAAATTATAAAATCTAATAAAAATTGGAAAAAAATTCCTCTTGTTGCTTTAACCGCAGAAGTAATGAAAGATGATAAAGAAAAAATAAAAGATGCTAAAAAAACTATAAAAAATTATCCTAAAATGGTTGAAAATTTTTTCTCATAACTTTTTTAAATTAAAAAAAATTCCCGAAAAAGAAACTATTACTGTAATTAAATAAAAAATTAAACTTAATGCTACAGAATGTTGAACTTCTAAATTCATTAGTTCGGCAGCATATAAAAATGTTATTTCTCTTGAACCAATTCCGCCTATTGTTAATGGAATAATTGCAATTACAGAAGAAATTAAAAATATAAATAAATAACTTGTGATTTCTGAATTTATATTTATGGATTTTAGAATTAAAAAAGCGGAAATTAATTGAAATAATTGAACGAAAATAGATAATAAAGTTGTATTTTTAAAAAAAATCAATTTTATTAAAAAAAATTTTTTTAATAAAAAGTATGCAATTATTATATAAAATGGAAAAATAATGAAAATTTCAATTTTATAATTGAAAAATAAATTTATAAAAAGAGACAAAAATAAAATCAAAATTGTCAAAGCAAAAACGCCGCTTATGCGGTCGAAAAGCAAAGAAAAAATAATTTTTTTTGCTTTAATTTTGAATTTTTTTTTAAAAAAATAAACTTTATAACCGTCGCCGCCTATTCCTCCAGGTAAAAATAAATTATAAAACATTCCAAGAAAATAAAGTTTTAAATTTTGTTTCTCGGAAATTTGAATACCTATTTTTTTCAAAAACATATTTAAACGAAAAGAAGAAATAATTTTCGAAAAAATGAAAAATAATAATGCACAAAATAGAAAATACAAATTTGCATTTTTTAAAATTTCAATAGTTTCTTTAAAATCTATTTTAATTTTAAAAAAAATTTTTATGTATTTTTTATGTTCTTTTTTCATAATAAAAAATTTTTTTTCAAAAAAAGCAATTTTTTAATGAATTAAATTATCATTTTTTTTATTATAAAATTTTATAATAATTCGGCATTTTTCAAAAAATTTTTTTTTAATTATATAATTTTTGGCAATTTTTCAAAAAATTTTTTTTTAATTTCAAATAAAAAAATTAAAAATTTTGGCGTTTTTTAAAAAATTTTTTTTTTAATTTCAAATAAAAAAATTAAAAATTTTGGCGTTTTTTAAAAAAAATTTTTTTTTTTAATTTCAAATAAAAAAATTAAAAATTTTGGCGTTTTTTAAAAAAATTTTTTTTTTAATTTCAAATAAAAAAATTAAAAATTTTGGCGTTTTTTAAAAAAATTTTTTTTAATTTCAAATAAAAAAATTAAAAATTTTGGCGTTTTTTTTTTAAAAAAAATTTTTTTTTAATTTCAAATAAAAAAATTAAAAATTTTGGCGTTTTTTTTGAAAAAAAAATTTATAATTTTGGAAATTAATTTTATAATTTTGAAAAAAATATTTACATTTTTATTTGTTTTCGTTTTTGCATTTTTGAAATTAAATGCACAAGAAGTATATATAAAATCACAAAATCAATCTTTGAATGAAATTTTTATTGAATTACAAAATAATTACGGTATTCAGTTTTCTTTTGATAATAAATTAATTTCTAATTGTATAATTTCAAAAACAAAAACTTATAATTCTCCGGAAAAAGCCATTTCAGATTTAATAAAAAATTGTAATTTAGATTATGAAATTATTAATAATATTTTTGTTATTTATAAGAAACAAAAAATTAAAAATATAAAAAAACCAAAATATTATTATTTTTCTTGTTATATTTTGGATAAAAAAAATAAAGAATCTTTACCTTTTTCTAATGTTCAATTTAATTCAAATGTCCTTACTACTGATTTGAATGGTCATTTTTTATTCAAAACAAAAGACAGCATTGTAAATTTAAAAGTTTCGCACATTGGTTATTATTTACTGGATACGATTCTTAATTTTGGGAAAAATCAAAATTTAAAACTTAATCCAGCTGTTCATAATTTACAAGAATTTAAAATTATTTCTGATAAAAAAAAGATAGTAAATCATAATTTATTTTTCAAGCGTTCTGGTTTTATAAAAATAAACCACAATTTATCATTTTTTTTGCCCGGAAATAGTAATAATACAATTTTCAATATTTTACGTTTGCAAGCTGGAGTTTTGGCAAGTGGAGAATTAAATAATGATTTTATAATTTGGGGCTCCTACAAAGGACAAACATTAGTTTTATTCGACGGAATAACTTTATTTAGTTTTAGTAATTTTAACGATAATATTGGAGCAATTAATCCTCTTATCATCAAAGATTTAGAAGTTAAAAAAGGTGGATATAATGTAGATTTTGGAAACAGAGTTGGAGGAATTATAAATATTACCTCAAAAACAGGAAATTCAGATAAATTATCCGGAGAGTTAAATATTAATAATGAAACAATTAATGGAATTTTAAATATTCCAATTGCGAAAAAATATACTTTACAAACTTCTTTTAGAAAAACATTTTATAATATTTTTGATGATAAAAAAGTTTATCAAAATGAAAATAATTATTATGTTCCAGATTATAAATATCAAGATATTAATATTAAAATATCAAATAAAAGCACAGAAAGTTCTAATTTTTACATAAGTTTATTTGCCAGTAATGATAAATTTTCTTTTGATAAAATGAAATATAATAATAAATATTCAAAATTTCATTACACAGAAAAAACACAAATTGGTGCTTCTTTATTTTATGATAGAAAATGGAACTCAATGGGAAAAACAAATGCAATTATCAGTTATTCTAATTTAAAAAATTATAATAAAGACAGCTTAATATTTTTCAATAAAGAAAATCATTATAATCGTAATTTATTAGAAAAAAATGAAATCGAAAACGGAATTTTAAATTTTTCTATTAATATAAAACATTATTTCCCAAATATAAATCGCCATCGTTTTTTTTGCGGAACAGAAATTATTTATAACAGTTCTTTTTTTGAAAAAGATAATTCTGATGTTAATTTTATTAATAGTAATGAAAATTTATTTAGGACAAATTATTTCATTAAAGACGAAATAAATATTAATAAAAAAATTTTTATTTCTCCCGGTTTACGTTTAGATATTTTAAATGAAACAAATAAATTTTATATTCAGCCGATAATCAATTTATAAAAGAAAATGCAATAATAGATAATTTAGATAATTATTTATATTATTGGAATATTTGCGACGATAATTTAATTTCTGTATTAAATTCTTTTCATTCTGTTTTCGGTTTTTCTTATGAAAAAAAAAATTTCAATTTTAAAATGGAAAGTTTTTACAAAAAAATAAATGGTTTAAATAATATTATTTCAGATAGAAATAGAAAATTTTTATCTGTAATAGAAGGAAAAAGTAGAACTTATGGAATAGATTTTTACATTAAAAATACATTTAAAAAACACGAATTTTTTATAACTTATAATTTGAGTAAAACAGAAGAATATTTCCCAAATTTTCCCACAAAAGAATTTCAAAAAGCCCCGCAAGACCAAAGACACGAAATAAAAATTGCTAATATTTTAAATTTTTATCCATTTTTTATTTCGTCAAATTATGTTTACGGTTCAGGTTTAAGAAGTTCTGTATTTTTTACAGAAGAAAGAAAAATTATTCCTTATAGTAGATTAGACATTGCATTTTTATATGTTTTAAATTTTAAATTTTGCAAATTAAAAACTGGTTTATCTATAATAAATACTCTTGATACAGAAAATGTTAATTACAGTAGTTTTTCTCGTTTACCTGAAGATAAAACAATTTATTCTAAGGCAATAAAATTTACGCCGACAATATTTTTAAATTTAAAATTTAAATAAAAAATTATTGCTTTTTTTGAAAAAATTTATTTTAAAAAAATATGTTGGTTTTTAAATTTGGCGGTGCATCAATAAAAGATGCAAATTCTATAAAGAATATTTTAGGAATAATTGAAAATTATAAGAAAAATAATTTGTTAATAATTATTTCTGCAATGGGCAAAACTACAAATAATTTAGAAAAATTATTAGAAAATTATTTCTACAAAAAAAATTACAAAGAAAAATTTAATGAGATTAAAAAATTTCATTTTGACATTATTGAGCAATTGGAAGTAAATAATAAAAATATTTTTTTAGAAATAAATGAAATTTTTTTACTTTTAGAGGAAAATTTGAAAATTTTACCAACAAAAAATTATGATTTTGAATATGATAAAATTGTTTCTTTTGGGGAAATTTTATCTACAAAAATTATTAGCATTTATTTGAATTTCAGAAATTTAAAGAACAAATGGATAGATGTAAGAGAAATTTTAAAAACAGATAATTCTTATAGGAATGCAAAAATAAATTGGTGTTTATCAAAAAAATTAATTAAAAAAAAGGTCATTTTTGAAAAAAAATTTTTTTTTATAACACAAGGTTTTATTTCTTCTTCTGTAGATAATTTTACGACAACTCTTGGCAGAGAAGGTTCTGATTTTACTGCGTCTATTTTTGCATCTATTTTAAAATCTGAGAAAGTTGTTTTATGGAAAGATGTAAAAGGAATTTTAAACGCTGACCCAAATTATTTCGAAAATACAAAAAAAATAGATTTTTTATCTTATAAAGAAGTCATAGAAATGGCTTTTTTCGGTGCAAAAATTATACACCCAAAAACAATAAAACCATTAGAAAATAAAAAAATCCCATTATTTGTAAAATGTTTTTTCGCTCCGGACGAAAAAGGAAGTGTAATAAAAGATTTAAAAACTTCAAAAATTAATGTTCCAATTTTTATTTTGAAAAAAAATCAAATTTTGATTTCAATATCTCCAAAAGATTTTTCTTTTATGGACGAAAAAAATATCTCAAAAATATTTTTAATTTTTTTCAATATGAAAATAAAAATTAATTTAATACAAAATTCTGCCATAAGTTTTTCTGTTTGTATAGACGACCCAAAAGAAAAATTACAAAAATTATTAGAAATTTTACAAAAAAAATTTTTTTTATTTTTCAATAAAAATCTTGAATTATTGACGATAATTAATTACATGGAGATTGAGATAAAAAAAACAATTTTAAATAAAAAAATTTTTTTAGAGCAAAAAAGTAGAAGAACAGTGAGATTTATAATAAAATAACAATTTACAAAAATTTTGTAAATTGTTATTTAAAATTAAAAATTATTTATTTAGAAGTTCTTCCAATTCTTTTTCGTAAAAGAATTTTTCATCATTAAAAGCTGGTTTTAAATTATTTAACCATACTGCTTTTTCATTGAATTTTGCAAAAAATGGTTTTCCAACCCAGTCTTTATTTCTTCCTTGTATAAAACTTAAAACAAAAACTTTTTCTCCATTAACTTCAATAATTCCAAGAATTTGAATTTTACCCGGTTTTGCTGACATACTTGGTCCTCTTACAGTTCTACAAATTCCACTTAAATTAGAATATGCTTCTTGATAAATTTTATATGCTTCTTCTAATGAAACTTTGAAATAATTTTGTGCACCTGTATCTCTCGCAACAAAAAAATAGTAAGGAATTAAACCTAAGTTTACTTGTTCTTTCCACATTTTTTTCCATACCTCTGGGTCAGCATTTATATGATTTAAAAGAGGCGATTGTGTTCTAATTTGTGCACCAGTTTTCAAAATCAATTTTATAGCATTTTTAACAGGCTCTGTTTCTAATTCTCTATAATGATTAAAATGAGCCATAATAGACAAATTTAAACCTGCGTCATTAATTCTTTGAAAAATTTTTAAAATTTCATTAGAATCTTTATCTGTCAAATAACGATAAGGCCAGAAAGCAAGAGATTTTGTTCCTATTCGTATAGTTTTTAAATTTTCAATTTTTGCATCCAAAATAGTATTTATGTATTTACCTAAAATTTTTGCATTCATTATCATAGGGTCGCCGCCTGTAAACAAAATATCAGTAACATTTGGTTTGCTTTTCAAATATTTTACCAATAAATCAGCTTGTTTCATAGCGAATTTATACTGATCCATACCAGTAAATTGAGGCCAACGAAAACAAAAAGAACAATAAGCATGGCAACTTTGTCCTTGTGTTGGAAAAAACAAAACCGTTTCCTCGTATTTATGTTGCATTCCAATAAGACGTTCATTTTCTAAAATTGGAACATTATGTTCTAATTGTCCGTTTGGATGCGGATTTAATTCTAAACGAATTTCATTAGCTACTTTTGCTATTTCGCTTTTTTTTAAACCTGCTCGCAAAGCATTAGCCATTTTTTCATAACTTTTTTCTTTCAACATTCCTTTTTGTGGAAAAGTTAAAACAAAAATTGGGTCATTTTCTAAATTATCCCAATTTATTAACTCTTCAACAACATAATTATTAGATTTAAATGGCAAAACATTTCCAACAACTTCCATATCAAAAATCTGCTCCTCAGATAATTTTTTTACTTGCGGAATATTTTTAAAATTCCCAAGATTGTAAACTTTATACTTCATTAAAAATTTTATTTTTTTTAAAAAACATTACAAATGTAAAAAAATTATTCATTTTTTATAAAAAAATAATTTTTTTTTATGAAATAGAATTAAAAATTTCTTTTAAAATTTTTTCTTCATTTTCCCAGTTTAATTTTTTAGAAGCACATAAAGAATTTTTTTTCCATATTTCTAATTTTTTTTTATTGTTTAACATAAAATTTATTTTTTCAGCAATATGTTTTACTTCGTGATTTTCTATGCTTATTCCAACTTTATAAGTTTTTACAATTTTATAAATTTCCGGAAGTTTAGAACTTAAAACAGGAACTCCAGCTTTTTGATAATCGAATAATTTATTTGGAAGAGCAAAATAATAGTTCATACCAATATTTTTTTCTATGCAAATTCCTATTTTCGCAATTTTTGTAAAATGATGTAATTGTTCAAAATTTAATATTCCGGTAAAAAAAATCTTGTCTTTTAAAAAAAGCTTACTTCGTAATTTTATCAAATCGTCATAAATAGTTCCTTTTCCAATTATTAACAAAATAGAATTATCAATATATTTCATCGCTTTAATAGCTTCCTCTAAACCTCTCCCTATATTTATCGAACCCTGATAAATAATAATATTTTTATTTTTTGAAAATTGTTTTATCTCCGATATTTTATTTTTTGTTTCATGCGAAATTTCATTATTATAGTTTTTATTTGGTAAATTCCTAATAACTTTCATATTAATATTATATTTTTTTTTATATTCGTTTGCAATTGATTCACAAACAGTGTAAGAATTTTTTATCCGAGGTAAAATGAGTTTTTCTATAAAAAGCCAAGTTTTCCTAACAAATTTTCTATTGAAAACTTCTGGTAATTCTGTAAAATATTCATGACTATCATAAACAATTTTTTTATTTTTTATTTTAGAAACAAGGAAATTTGCAAGTAAAGTATCTAAATCATTTGCAAGTAAAATATCTGTTTTTTGAAACATTAAATAAAAAAACAATCTTAAATTATATTCTGCATAAAATAAAAATCCTTTTTTAAAAAATAAAGACATCCTTTTGCAAGAATAAGGACGATTTAAAGGTAAACTTTTTTTCAAAAGTCTGCCAATTAAAAAAACTTCAAAACCCATTTTCTGAAGACTTAAAGCAATTTTATTTACTCTTTGGTCAGTTACAAGATCATTTGTTACTGAAATATGTATTTTCATATAAAAAAAATTTTCAAAAAAACCAATTATTTTATGAATTTTATAATAAAAAAAAATTTTTTCCAAAAAACGCCAAAATTTTACGTTTTTTTTATTTGAATTAAAAAAAAATTTTTTCCAAAAAACGCCAAAATTTTACGTTTTTTTTATTTGAATTAAAAAAAAATTTTTTCAAAAAACGCCAAAATTTGCCAAAATTTTACGTTTTTTTATTTGAATTAAAAAAAAATTTTTTCAAAAAACGCCAATTTTTTTAATATTTCAATATTTTTTTGAAAAAAATTTAATTTATTTCTATTCCAAAAACCAAAATATCATCTATTTGCTCATAATTTTTTTTCCAATTATTTAAACTATTTTTTAAAATTATTTTTTGCTCTTCCATTTTCTTTTTATAAATAGATTTTAGTAATTTTTTAAAATTTTTTTTTAAAAATTTCCTTCCTCTTTTCCCACCAAATTGGTCATAATATCCATCAGAGAATAAATAAATTCTGTCGTCTTTTTTTATCTCTAATTTATTATTTGTAAAACTTTCTTTTTCTCTAAAATGTATTCCTATTGGCATTTTATCTGGTTTTACTTCTAAAAGTTCATCTTTCCTAATTAAAATTAATGGATTATTTGCTCCTGCAAATTCTAATTCTAAATTTTCAAAATCAATTATACAAAGTGCCATATCAATTCCATCTCTTGCTTCTCCATATTTTCCTGTTTGTCGTAGAGATTTTTTTACTGTCTTCCTTAATAGATTTAAAATTTCATTTGCTTTTGGATTTTCCAACTTATTTATAATTTCGTTTAAAAAAGATATACCAAGCATACTCATAAAAGCTCCGGGAACTCCGTGTCCAGTACAATCAGCAGCAATAACTACTATTTTATTATTTTTTTTATTTACCCAATAAAAATCTCCGGAAACTATATCTTTAGGTTCATATAAAATAAAATAACTTTTTAAAAGCTTGTCTATTAGCTCTTTAGGTGAAAATACTGCTTTTTGTATTAAACTTGCATAATTAATACTATCAGTAATTTCTTTTTTTTGTTTTACCAAATTTTCTTCTAAAAGATCTTTATCTTTTACTCTTTTTATCAAAGAATGAAAAATATTTAAAGTTGTTTTAAAATTATTTTCCAATATATTTAAAAAAATATTTTGATTTAATTTTAGTAAATGAGTTTTTTTCAAAGTTCTAACAGATGCACTTCTTACAGATGAATCTATCAAAGAATATTCTCCAAAAGTATCTTTTTTTTTCAATATAGTAAATATATGATTTTTATCATAAACAGCAAGTTCACCATCTATAATTATATACATTGCATCTCCTTTTTCACCTTTTTGAAAAACAATTTCATTTACTTCTAATTTAATAAAAATATCACTGTTTTTCAATAGCTCTATTTTTGTTTTTAAATCAGAAATATTTTTTTTTTGCATTTTTGTATAAAATTTGTTTTATTAAATATTTAAAATATTTTTATATTTATAATATAAATTGTAAATTGCGATTTCAAAATAAAGAAAATTTTTATGAAAAAAGATAAAAAAAATACAAAAATATATATTTCATATTTTAAACATCCTCTTGTTAAATCAAGAGAAAAATATGAAGAAATTTTTAACAAAGTTAAAAATACTTGTGAAGAAAAAAATTTTACAGTGCTTGATAAGCACAGTAATAATAAAATATCTGAAAGTAATAAATTAGATAATTTAACAAATAAAGATTTTGTAATTTTACTAATTAATGACCAATTTCTGAAATGTATTTATTGTATGTTAGATTGGTTAAAAGTTTCTGAATTATCTAGCCATAAAAATATTGTTCCTATAGTTCTTGGAAGTTCTAATTTTTACGATATTCTTACTTTTGCAAATTATCTCAGATATTGGGATGAAAAAATAGAAGAAGAAAATAATGAAGAAAAAAAAGAGCAATTAATAAAAATACGTTCAAGTTTATTAAAAATTAGAACAATATTTTTTGACGTTGCTATTAAATATGAAACTCATAAAAATGAAGATTTTAGTTCTGCTTTTGAATATATTGAAAAGCATATTTTGGAAAATATAAATATTGAAAAAAAAAATTTGTTTAAAAATGAAATTAAGGAAAAATTAGAAAAAGAAAAATTAGAAAATGAAAGATTAGAAAATGAAAGATTAGAAAATGAAAGATTAGAAAATGAAAGATTAGAAAATGAAAGATTAGAAAATGAAAGATTAGAAAATGAAAAAATGAAAAATTAGAAAATGAAAGATTAGAAAATGAAAGATTAGAAAATGAAAGATTAGAAAATGAAAGATTAGAAAAAAAAGAAAGATTAGAAAAAAAAGAAAAAGAAGATAAAGATTTTTGGGATCAAGCGGAAAAAGAATTTAAAGAATTAGAGAAAGATTATAAAATTCCTGAAGAAAAAAAAGATGAAATTCATAATAAAAATATAAAATCAAAACCCAAATGGAGAGTTAGAAAAAAAGAAGAAAAAAAGAAGAAAAAGAATTTTATATTTTATGCTCTTGCTCTTGTTGTAGTTTTAATTATTATTAGTTTTTTATCTTATAATTTTTATCAAAATGAACAATTAGAAATTAATTATAAGATGTTTGTTGGTGATGGAGATGTGATGAAAGAACAAGGAAATTTCGAAAATGCTATTAAAAAATATGATGAAGCTTTGCTTTTAAAATCTGACGGTAAAGAAGCAATATTAATGAAAATTGCAGAAGAATTTATTAATGAAGGAGAATTTTCTTATTATCTTGCAAAAGAAAATTATAGAAAAGCAAGAGATTTAGATTTTGATAATAAATTAGCATATAAAAAGTTGGATATGATAAATGAGAAAATAGAAGCATCTTATTTAAAATATAAAAATATTGGAGATAAATTTGCAAATTCTGACGGAAGAGGAAAAAGAGTTGCACAAAAATATTATGAATTTGCTAAAAAAATAAAGCCAAATAAAAAATAAAAAATTTTTTTTATGAAATATATTAATAATGGTGTTGGTCTGAAAGACGAGAAAGGTTTTGTAAAAATAGAACAATTTAATAAAATTGCTATGGATAAAATAGCAGAAATTTATAAAGAAGTTCTTGTGCAAATTGGTGAAAATCCAGAAAGAGAAGGTTTAAAAAAAACACCTTTTAGGGTTGCAAAATCTTTACAATTTCTTACAAATGGTTATCATATTGAGCCTAATGAATTAATAAAAAGTGCAATTTTTAAAGAGGAATATAAACAAATGGTACTTGTAAAAGATATTGAATTATATTCTCTTTGTGAACATCATATTTTGCCTTTTTTTGGGAAAGCACATGTTGCTTATATTCCAAATGGATATATTACTGGTTTAAGTAAAATTGCAAGAGTTGTAGAAGCTTATGCCAGACGTTTGCAAGTTCAAGAGCGTTTGACGGTTCAAATTAGAGATTGTATTCAAGAAACTTTAAAACCTATGGGAGTTGCTGTTGTTATAGAGGCACAACATACTTGTATGCAAATGAGAGGAATACAAAAACAAAACTCTGTTACAACTACTTCCGCTTTTACAGGTGCGTTTTTGAAAAGTGATACAAGAAATGAATTTATTTCTTTAATAGGTAAAAAATTACATTAAAATTTGAAAAAAAAAGAGACAATAATTTTAGGAATAGATCCAGGAACAAGAATTACAGGCTACGGAATTATAAAATCTTATGATAACCGTTTAGAATTAATTGCAATTGGAATTATTGAATTATATAAATTAGAAAATCATTACATAAAATTAAAAAAAATTTTCGATAGAACTTTGCAATTAATTAAAACTTATAAGGTAGATGAATTTTCTGTGGAATCAACTTTTTATGGGAAAAATATACAAAGCACTTTAAAACTTGGACGCGCACAAGGAGTTTCTATTGCTGCTGCTTTATCCTGTTCTATTCCAGTTTTTGAGTATGCGCCAAGAAAAATAAAACAAGCAATAACAGGAAATGGAAACGCTTCAAAAGAGCAAGTTGCTTCACTTTTGGAAAAATTTTTATTTATAAAAAATTTAAAAAGAGATTTAGATGCAACTGATGGACTTGCTGTTGCTGTTTGTCATCAATTTCAAAATAAAATGATAAATAAAATTGAAAATAATTCTGTAAATTCTTGGAAAGAATTTATAAATAAAAATCCTAAAAGAGTGAAATTTTAAAAAATATTAAAATATTTGATTTTTTTTGAGATTTTTTTTTAATTATAAAATTCATTTTTTTAATTATTAAAATTTGTTGTTTTTTTGAAAAAAAATTTTTTTAAATTATAAAATTCATTAAAATTTGTCGGTTTTTTCAAAAAATATTTTTTTTAAATTATAAAATTCATTAAAATTTGTCGGTTTTTTCAAAAATATTTTTTTTAAAAATTTAAAAACATTAAAATTTTGGACGATTTTTGAAAGAAAATTTTTTTTTTAAAATTGAAAATTTTGGACGATTTTTTGAAAAAAAATTTTTTTTAACATTGGAGGTTTTTTTTTTAACCTCCAATATTTAGACAACATAGAAATGAATATATAAATAAAAAAAGAAAATAAGTAATAACAACAATAATGACGCTTTCGAAATGGAATAAAAAAATATTTGAAAAAACCTTGAAAATATTTTTTTATTTAAATTTTTTTATTTTTTTTGTAAAAATTAATTTTAATTTAATTGGGTATGGGTATATGACATAAAATAATATAAATATAATTAGAATGCTTTATGTAACAGAAGGTGCATAAAGCCACCCGATAGCGGTAACTAAAAAACGAATAAGTAACAATATCAAGGAACTTTACAAGTATCAATTCAAAGATTTATTAATTTTAAAATAAAATTTATTATTATGGCAGGAGCAAATTTTGATTTAACAGATGACAAAAAGATTTTAAATATCAATTCACCAAAGAATAGAGTTGGTGGTCCTTATAAAGTTGTTTATAAAGACCTTAAAGAAAGGTGGGTGATAATTGCTATGGACTGGGATAATGAACCTCGATTGGGAATACGTTGGTTTTGGGGTAACGGTGGAAATCCTTTTTCATCGGCTTATCCTATTTGGTTAGTAGTTCCACCAAGTCTGAGCAAAAGTATGTTAGCTGGATTATCAATCACCCATAAACTAAGTAGTAAAATTGATGACTTTCTTTCTGGAAAACTAAAAGGTAGAGATTTGTAGTTTTAAATAATGAAAAGGTGAGACACCGTCTCACCTTTTGCAAACGATGAATATGAAAGAAATGAAAATAGATAAGTCATACAAACAGTTATTATCAAATATAGCAAATACCTATATTGATGCAAAAGAAAATGCCACAAAAGCTGTAAATATTGAATTAGTAAAAGCTTATTGGCATATCGGAAACCATATTGTTAAATATGAACAAAAAGGAAAAGTAAAAGCAGAATACGGTGAAAAACTTATTTTACAACTATCAACCGATTTAAAATTGCAATATGGTAAAGGTTTTAGTAAGAGTAATTTAGTGTATATGAGATTGTTTTTTATAAAATATCCAAAATTGGACTTGGTGTCAAAACAGCTTTTCTGGTCTCACTATTTTGAATTATTGAAAATTGACGATGACTTGGAGCGTAATTTTTATCAACAACAATCAATTCTTGAAAATTGGTCAGTAAGAGAATTAAAACGTCAAAAGAAAAAATCATTGTTCCACAGATTAGCATTAAGTAAAGATAAGAAAGGAATATTAGAACTTGCAAAAAAAGGACAAATTATTGAAAAAGAAAGTGATATAATAAAAACACAAGTTCTTGATTTTTTGGGGTTTCCTGAGCAATACCAATATTCAGAAAGCGAACTTGAACAACGAATAATTGACAATTTACAAAGTTTTCTTCTTGAACTCGGGAAAGGATTTGCTTTTGTCGGAAGACAATTTAGAATGACATTAAACAATAAAAATTATAGAGTTGATTTAGTATTTTACCACATAATTCTAAAATGTTACGTTTTGATTGATTTAAAAATAGGCGAAGTGGAACATAATGACATAGGACAAATGAATATGTATCTTGGATATTTTTCAGCCGAAGAAAATAGAAAAGATGATAACGAACCAATAGGAATAGTTTTAACAAAAGAAAAAGAAGATATTATGATAAATTATGCAAGATACGGAATGACAAGTAATTTATTCGTTTCAAAATATCAACTTTATTTACCAGATAAGAAGAAATTAAAACAGAAAATACAGGAAATACTTGATGATGAATAAACAATACCGCTATCATTAGGCTTGATGCTATTTTGTTTTTGGTATTTTTCGGGTGCTTCGCACCTCGAAAAACACCAAAAACAAAACATCACAAGCCTATTTCCGATATGCGTCATCGTCCACGCCATAGCCGTCAGTCTAAGGGTTTAAGTGTTTGTAAATCAGTAGTTTATAATTTAAAATAATTTTCTTAAAAATTTAAAAAAACTTTTATGCGTCATCGTCCACGATGATTTCGTAACTTCCATGATTTTGTTTTTTTAAAACATTAAAAATCAATACTTTAAATGTTTTCATTTAATATACACAAAATCATCGTGGACGATGAATCATAATCTTTTCACATTTTTTATGTGC
>NBLL01000095.1 GCA_002084355.1 Bacteroidetes bacterium 4572_128
GAATTGTAAAATACAAAGTATCAGTAATTTGACCGTTTTCATCAATAACTTCTGGAAAATCTTCTGTTGGCAAAACATCAATAAAAATAAAAATACTGTCGCACATTTCTTCTTCGTCGCAAACAAAAATTAAAACACTATCTAATCCATTAAAATTTTCATTCGGCGAATAAATAACACAATTATCTTCAAAAGAAATTTCGCAATTTTCAGATAAATAATTTTCAGAAAAATTCCAATTTTCATTATCTAAATCGTAAATATTTAAACAAATATTTATAGAAAAGTCTTCTTGAATTGTTGTAAAAATTGTGTCTAAATTATTATTTTCATCATCAACAATTTGCGGAAAATCATTTACCGGAATTACTTCAATAACAACAAAAGCTGTATCGCATAAAGAAATAATATTCTCATCACAAACCGTGAAAATTAAAGTGTCAAAACCGTTAAAATTTTCGTTTGGATAATAAATAAAACAAGTATCTCCATACGGCTCTAATTCTATTTCGCCATTACCAGTTGATGATTCAGCAAAATTTACATCTAAAATATCATCTCCCAAATCAATTACATTTACGCAAATATTTAATGGAATTTCCTCATAAGTAATTCTAAAAATAGTATCAATATTTTCTCCATTTTCATCTAAAATTTCAGGAAAATAATTAAATTCTGTTACCGAAATCAAAACTTTTGCCGAATCGCATAAACCAAAATTATCGCAAATTTTATAAAAAAAACTATCTAAACCATTAAAATTTTCATTTGGAATATAAGAAATGCTGTCGAAATTTAATAATTCTATTTCTCCAAAAATTGGATTTTCAATAATTTCCGTTGTAAAATTATCTCCATTAATATCAAAATCATTATTTTGAACATCTATAATTATTGTTTCATTTTCTAAAACATTAACAGTGTCATTATTCGCAACTGGCTTTCTATTAACAAACAAAATATTAGTTGCACTTTGTGAAAAAATTTTTTCTGCTTCCATAGAATAATTACTGATGTAATTTTGTTGAATATCTTGCGAAGCACATAAAAAATAAATTTCATCGTTACCAGGTAATGTAATTTCTTCTTGCCAATTTTCCGAATAATTTGAAATGTAAGATATTTCTGTCCAATTTGTATTTTGAGATTTTACATAAATATGTATAGGATTTCCATTTCCAGTACCATTTAAAATAAAAGTTTTTCCAACATATTTAATTGTATCTGTTGTTAATCCTTTTGCAAAAGAAAGATTTTCTTGGTTATTATTAAAATTTCCATAAATATTACCGTCTATTCTAATTCTACCTTCTCCACCGTTTCCACCGTCAAAAGAATTATTACAATTTTCAATAGAACCACAAAATCCACCGTTTCCACCATTAACTTCCAAAGTAAAATTTCCTGTGTGCGAAATTTTTGAACCAATTATAATATTTCCTCCAGAGCCTCCACCGCCCCCGGAAGAATTATCTGGACTTGCCCAATTATTAAAAGCTCCACCGTTAGAACCGTCTCCACCATTTGCGATAATTTTATTTAAATTATTGAAATTTTTATAAGCATACAGAGAAATTCCACCGCCGCCGCCGCCACCGTTTCCGCCTTTTTGTGTTTGCCAAACATTACCTGCTCCGCCACCAGAACCACCATAAAGAGGAACTATAAAAGAATTACCATTAATTTTTCCTCCATTGTTTACAGTGTTTCCTCCTCCTTTTTCTCCATTTGTAGCGTTTCCACCACCTCCTCCACCAAAAGTTGGAGGATTTTCCGGGCTATATTCTCCTCCTGCACTTGCGCCACCATAACCACCTTCTGCTGGTTGCATTCCAACAAGACCAGAAGAACCACTTATTCCAAATGGATGTCCTGTTCCTCCACCACCACCTTGATCACAACTTCCGGAAGCTCCAAGAATACCGTTCAAACTACTATTTCCATCATAGCTTTCTAAATCTATAAAATTACCTGTTGATTCACCAGTTTGATAAATAATTGTGCTTGGATAACAACTGTAACCACCTGAAGTAAAACCATTTCCACCGTTTCCATTTTTTGAACCAGCACCTCCACCACCTCCGCCAATTCCAGCATTTTTGCCATTTGAACTTACACTTAAAATTGTATTTTCACCTATAAAAATATCATTTAAACTAATAATATTTGCAGGTAAATAGCCTTGATTTCCATCTAAAATAGGATCACAATCTTCATCAGAAATAGTATAAGTTCCATTAGCATCTAAAATAATATTTTCAAATATCATCGCTCCACGTGGAGAACGTATGCCCATATTTCCACCAGAACCAAGAACTCCGGGAAAATTAGAATTTAAAGAATCTTGCGGCTCTATAATATAAAAAGTATCTGCAATTTCAAAATGTAAATCATTTATTATTAAAGATAAAGGGATTTTAAATTCATCATTTAATTCTCGCCAATCAGAAGAATTTGGCTCTAAATCATTATGTACAAAAATTTGTGTTGTTATTAGACTACCATTCCAACTGACAAACAAAGGTGAAATGGTGATTTTATTATTGTCTTCTTGATTTTTACAAATCAAACGAATATAAGAATTTTCATTATTTGAATAATAACCATCATCTCCAAATATCTGATATGGAATTCCTGAATTATAATATGGATAAGAAGCAAAAACTTCTATTTTTGTTGCATAAGAAGATACACCAATATCCGGCATTATATGAGAAACCTCCTGAGAATAAGAATAAAAAGAATATATTATAAATATAAAATAAAATACTAAAGTTTTCATAATTTTTTTGAAAAAATAAAAAATATGTCTTTTTGAAAAAAAATTTTTTTTCAAAAAAACAAAATTTTTTTAATGTTTTAATTTTAAATAAATTTTTTTCAAAAAAACATCCAAAATTTTGAAAAAAATTATTTTTTTTTTGTATTAAATAAGTTAGCTTTAGATTCTGTCCTATTTATAATTCTTAAAATGTTTTTTTTATGAGTTATTATTAATAAAATTGAAATTGAAATTGAAAAAATAATTAATGATAAAGCTTTTGTTTCGAAAAAAAATATCAATAAAATAGGAAAAGCAATTCCAGAAACCATAGAACTAAGAGAAACATATCTTGAAATTAATAATACAATTAAAAAAATTGGTAAAGTCATAAAAGCAGCAGCAGTGTGAATAGCAAAAACTACACCAAGTAAAGTTGCTACACCTTTTCCACCTTTAAATTTAGCATAAATAGGAAAAATATGTCCAAGAACAGCAACGATTCCAAGAACAATGGAAAATGTTATAAAAGCGTCAGTATTAGGTTTATAGCTTTTAAAATAAACTAAATGAACAGCAAAAAAACCTTTCAAAATATCAATTAATAAAACTATAATTCCCGGAGGTATTCCAAGAACTCTAAAAGTATTTGTTGAACCAGAATTTCCGCTTCCATGCTCACGAATATCTATTTTGTAAAAAAATTTTCCTATCCATACAGCAGTTGGAATAGAACCTAAAAAATATGAAAATAATATAGTTAAAATAGAATAAATCATAAAATTACAAAATTAAATTTTTTTTGTATTATATAATAATAATTATAAAAACAAAAATTTTTAATACTTATTTAAAATTTTTTGTTTTTTATAAAAAAATATTTGATGTTTTTGAAAAAAATTTTTTTAAATTAAAAAATCATTAAAATTTTGTCGTTTTTTTAAATTAAAAAATTCATAAAAAAATAGCGTTTTTTTGAAATTAAAAAATTCATAAAAAAATAGCGTTTTTTTGAAAAAAATTTTTTTAAATTAAAAAAACATTAAAATTTTGTCGTTTTTTTGAAAAAAAATTTTTTTTTAATTATAAAATTCATTAAAATTTTGTCGTTTTTTTAAATTAAAAAATCATTAAAATTTTGTCGTTTTTTGAAAAAAATTTTTTTTTAAATTAAAAAATTCATTAAAATTTTGTCGTTTTTTTGAAAAAAAATTTTTTTTTAATTAAAAAATTCATTAAAATTTTGTCGTTTTTTTAAATTAAAAAATTCATAAAAAAATAGCGTTTTTTTGAAAAAAATTTTTTTTAATTAAAAAATTCATAAAAATTTTGTCGTTTTTTTAAATTATAAAATTCATAAAAAAATGACGTTTTTTTGAAAAAAATTTTTTTTAATTAAAAAATTCATAAAAAAATGACGTTTTTGGAAAAAATTTTTTTTTTTAGTAAATTATAAAAAAATCGTCGTTTTATAATTTTTGAATTTAAAATTATAAAAAAAATGACGTTTTTTGAAAAAAAATTTTTTTTTAATAAAATATAAAAAAAAACGACATTTTTGGAGAAATTTTTTTTTGAGATAATTATTAAAATTTTGATGTTTTTTTGGAATTTTTTTTTTGAAATAATTATTAAAATTTTTAATTTTTTGGGAAAAATTAAAAATTTATTCATTTTTAAAAAATGAACAAATTTTTATTCTTATTAAGAAAACTGTTTCAACGTTTTTTCAATAATTTTTATAGAATCTTTTATTTGCTCTTCTGTGATAACAAGCGGCGGAGCAAAACGAATTATATGTTTATGTGTTGGTTTTGCAAGTAAACCATTTTCTTTCAAAGCAACACAAACATCCCAAGCTTCTTTTTCATTCTGTGGTTTTATGACAACAGCATTTAAAAGACCTTTTCCTCTTACCAAAGAAATCATTTTAGAATCTATTTTTCTTAAACCATCTCTAAAAATTTTACCGAGTTTTTCAGAATTTTCTTCTAATTTTTCCTCTTTTATAACTTCCAATGCAGCCATTGCAACTTTTGCTGCTATTGGATTTCCTCCAAAAGTAGAACCGTGTTCACCCGGTTTTATGCAAAGCATAATTTCGTCGTCAGCAAGAACAGCAGAAACAGGAATAACATTTTTCCTGTTCTTGCAATTCCTGTTTGAACTTCGTCTGCTATGAAAAGTATATTTTTTTCTTTACACATTTCATAAGCTTTTTTCAAATAATTATCGTCCGGAACATAAACTCCTGCTTCACCTTGTATAGGTTCAACAAGAAAACCAGCGACATTTTCGTCTGAAAACGCTTTTTCCAAAGATGCCAAATCATTATAAGGAACAGTTACAAATCCGGGCGTATATGGTCCAAAACCTTTATATTTTTTATTCCTTTCTTTTCATAAGCCCACTTTCTACAAAGTTTTATAGCAGTTTCGTCAGCCTCAGCACCGGAATTCATTGGCAATAATTTGTCATAACCAAAATATTTCGTAGCAAATTCTTCATATTCGCCGAGAACATTATTATAAAAAGCTCTTGACGTAAGAGTTAATTTTTTTGCTTGCTCTGTTAAAGCATTTATAATTTTAGGATGACAATGTCCTTGATTTACAGCCGAATAAGCCGAAAGAAAATCATAATATTTATTTCTTTCTACGTCCCAAACAAAAACTCCCTCTCCTCTTTCTAAAACAACTGGCAATGGGTGATAATTATGAGCTCCATATTTATCTTCCCTACTAATATAATCTTGTGTGTTCATAATAAATTTTTATGAAAAAATTTAATTAAATTTTTTATCAAATAAATTTTTTGAAATAAAAAAATATTTCAAAAAATTCATTTAAAAAAAAATATTTTTTTTTAAATATGAAAAATCATTTTTATTAAAAATAAAATTCCAATTACAATTGCTACAATTCCAGCATTTATTTCATATTTTACCATTTTCATTTTTAAATTTTCTGCTTTTCTAAGCATTTCTAAATCTTTGCTTAGAAACCATCTATTTAAAAGAGAAAAACCAAGTAAAAAACCTAAACCTAAATCAACAACTGCTTTTGCTAATAAAATTAATCTAAAATCTCCCAATAATCCTATTGTTTCAAAACCTCCTAATATTAACATTGCAATTCCAATTCCCCCTTGAAAAGGAATTAATTTTGCTATTAATTCTCTTGCATCTGGTTTTTTTGATATAATTATAGAAGATGCTGCTAAAATTCCACCGAGAAGCGTAATAAGTGCGCTAATAAAATAAATCATAATTTTTTATTTAAAATTTTATTAATGAATAAATATCTATATTTTTATTAAATTTTTCTCTTGCTTTTAAAAAAGCTAATTCAACCGCAAAGTTAAGATAAATTTTTTTTAAATTAAAATTTTTTAATAGATCTAATGTTGCGATTGCAGTTCCTCCTGTTGCTAATAAATCGTCGTGTATTAATACTACATCATCAGAATTTAAAGCATCTTTATGAATTTCTAATTGGTCTTTTCCATATTCTAAATCATAAGATTTTTTATATGTCTCTGACGGTAATTTATTTGGTTTTCTTACAAGGATAAAACCTGCTCCAATTTTATAAGCCAAAGCTGTACCAAGAATAAAACCTCTTGATTCTATCCCAACGATTTTTGTTATTCCAAGATTTTTATAATATTCATAAATTTCATCAACCATAAAAGATAAAAATTTTTTATCTTTAAATACTGTTGTTAAATCTTTAAATAAAATTCCTTTTTTGGGGAAATCTGGCACATCTCTAATAGATTTTTTTAAATCTTCTAATATATATTTTTTTTTATACATAATACAAATGTAAAAAAATAATTATTTTTTTACAAGATTTTTTAGTCGTTTTACTTCTATTCTACATTCTCCAAGAGACTTTTCTCTTTCTTTAATAATTTCTTTCATTTTCAATTTTTCAATTCTTTTTCTAAATTCTCTTTTATTTTTTTTTTATAATTTCTGTTTAATTTACTTTCTTTTTTTAAAATTTTAAATGACTTCTCTAATTTTGCTTCATTATTTTTCATTTTTGTTATGTCATAAGAAATTTTTAAAATTTTTAAAGCTTTACCGTTTTCGTCAAAAACAGTAGAATAAATTTCTGATAACAATAATTCTTTTTT